>CANKVI010000050.1 GCA_947487095.1 Acidimicrobiaceae bacterium
GCCGAAGCCCAACCACCTCACCGTTACTTGTATCTAGAGTGATGCAAGATCAACTGTTGGTGGAACAAGCACCTTGTCGATGACGTGAATGACGCCATTGCTTGCCTCAACGTCTGCAGCGATCACCGTTGCATCGTTCACCATTACGCCGCTCATTGTGTCCAATGCCAACGTCGAACCTTCGACTGTTGGTGCATCACCTGCAGTTACGTCGGTTGACATTACTTTTCCAGCCACTACGTGGTAGGTGAGGATTGAAGTAAGCACAGCAATGTTTTCTGGCAAGAGCAACTTCTCGAGCAAGCCTGCTGGCAATGCTGCGAATGCTTCGTCATTTGGTGCGAAAACTGTGAATGGACCTTCACCCTGAAGTGTCTCTACCAAGCCTGCTGCACTAAGTGCTGCTACGAGGGTGCTGAATCCTTCGGTGCTGCTTGCAACGGCAACAATGTCGTTTGCTGCAACTTCTTCCATCACCGTTGTATCTACAACTTCTGTTGATGCATCACTGCCGCAAGCGACTAGTGAAATGCTCGCCACAAGTGCGAGTGCAAGTACTTTTTTCATTAAGGGGATCTCCTTGATTTAACGCGTGGGACTTTCCCACGCAACAAGAATCGTCTAGATTCCACCCTTTTGTGATGTCACGCTCCAAGAATTCACTCAAAGTTAAGGGATAACCGTCACACCCACTTATGCGACCTTTAGCCAGTTAAGCCATACGCAGAAACGCCGTTGTTGCGGCAGCGAGGACGACTACAACAATGAGTGGCAGTTTTCGCCAAGCAGCAAGCACTGCGACCAGCAATCCAACTGCACGCTCATCAATTGCAATTGATTGTGCATCAGTGAATGTGCCATTGAGCACCATGGCTCCCAGCAGTGCAGCCGGAATCAGCATGAGACATCGCGACATCGCATCGGGCAATGTGCGCGAACCAACAACAACAAATCCGAGCATTTTGAGTGCATAAGCACCCGCCGATAGCCAGATCACGAGCGTCCATGACATATTCACGCCGAAGCCTGTGCTCGCTGTGGTTTAACACCCACGAAAATTGCAAGTCCCGAAGCCAAAATAGGAAGCCCAACTGGCAGAAAGGGTGCAAGCACCACACTGAGCAATCCTCCAACTGCTGCCGCAATGCGGCCGTTTTTTGTTCGTAGATGCGGGACCAACATCGTTATGTAGGCAGCCGTAAATCCAACATCAAGACCGTAGGTATGAGGGTCAATCGAACCACCAAGTACTGCGCCAATCAGCGTTCCTAAGTTCCACAGAGTGAACAATGCAATCGCGGTTGTCCAAAACGCAATCTTTTGTAATCGCGGGTTTGTTTGCGCCGTCATCATTGCTGTGGTTTCGTCGATAACAAAGTGCGCTGCAAGAAGCCGCTTGCTCAACGACTCTCCAAAATATGGTGACAACGCCAAGCCGTATACGCCATTGCGAGCTGCCAACAACAGACCACTCCCCAAAGCCGCCGAAACAGTTCCGCCTGTTGAAATGATTGACATTGCCGACATCTGTGACGCGCCAGTAAATGCAAAGAAACTCAATGCGCATGTTTGCCACACGCTGGCACCAGCGCCAACAGCAAGAACACCAAACGCAAGTGCAAACACCCCAACTGCGCCACTAAGCGCAAGTGCAGAAGTGACTACAGGGCGAATATCTGGCTCAATACGCAACTTCATTTTTGCTTACGCGCCGATGCCCTTCAGCATGTCATCGGCAGCCGCCCATGGGTCAACCGTGTGATTGAGCACTTGTTGTTCAAGGCCATCCCACTTTTCGCCCGTACAAATTTCGCGAGCACGCAGCTCAAGCCGACGCTCAACAATTGCGCGCAACTCTTCACGCAACCGAAACGACCTGCGTTGTGCAAGTTTTCCACTTGACATGATGAATTCGCGATGCGCCAGCACTGTGTTCCACAATTCGGAAACACCTTCACCCGACACTGCTGAAGTTTGCAGAATTGGTGGACGCCAATCGTCGTGACCAATGTCTGACAGGTCGAGCATCTGCTCTAGGTCGCGACGTGTTTCGTCTGCACCTTTGCGGTCTGCTTTGTTGATCACGAAAATGTCTGCGATCTCCATGAGGCCAGCTTTGTTTGCCTGTACCGAGTCGCCCCAACCTGGGTTCACTACAACAACCGTGGTGTCGGCTTTGCCCGCAATTTCAACTTCCACCTGACCAACGCCAACAGTCTCCACCAAAATCCACGGACATCCAACAGCATCCAGCAAGTGAATTGCTTCGCTTGTTGCCAGCGACAGACCGCCTAAATGCCCACGCGTTGCCATGCTGCGAATAAACACGCCAGCATCAGTTGCGTGATCTTGCATGCGCACGCGATCTCCAAGAATGGCACCACCAGTAAATGGTGACGACGGGTCAATTGCGAGCACTGCAACTTTTGTATCGCTCGCACGTAAGTGACCAATAGTTGCACTCGTGAGCGTGCTCTTTCCAGCGCCAGGTGCTCCGGTAATTCCTACGGTGTAGCCACTTCCACTTTTTGGGTATGTGAGACGCGCAATGGTTCGCGCATCTTCTCCGCCGCGTTCAATGAGCGACAACAACCGAGCAAGCGCACCACGATCCCCTGCAACAGCCAATTCGAATAGCTGCAAAGGATCTGTAATGCGTTGCGTCACGCCTTAAACCGCCACAACCTCGGTTACACCGTCTACACGATCGCGCATGATGCGTTCAATTCCGGCTTTCAAGGTTTGATCGGATGCAGGGCACGTTCCACATGCGCCAACAAGAGTCACTTTCACGATCCCCGTGGCTTCATCAACTTCCTTCAAAACAATGTCGCCACCGTCGGCTTGCAACGCTGGGCGGATCACTTCGATGGTTTCTTCAACCTGTTGTTGCATGCTCACTGAGTACTCCAATTCATCTTCAGTCCTCTACGATACGGGGGTGCTTGCTCACCAAGGTGGTTGGGATGAAATCCTGCTCGTTGCAGGACCAATTCTCGTGATTGTGCTCGTGCTTTGGAAGGCAACTCAGCGCGCTGAGCGCATTGCCGCGAAGCGCATTGCCGATTCGGCTGAAGCCTCAGCTACGAACGCCGAGTAATCCGGGCCCCAAGGGCCGTCAATCGACCAACCAGGTCGTCGTACCCGCGATCAATGTGATGGATGTCGCTCACAATGGTTTGCCCAGTTGCAACCAAGCCAGCCACAACTAGCGCAGCGCCAGCGCGGATATCTGGGGCATTCACCGGTGCACCAACAAGCTGTTCCACTCCGCGCACGACAGCATGATGCCCATCAATACGCACGTCGGCACCAAGTTTCATTAACTCATCGACGTAACGAAAACGACCTGGGTACAAATTCTCGGTAGCAATTCCGGTTCCATCCGAAACCGCCAACATGCCAACGAGCAGTGGCTTGTAATCGGTGGCAATTCCTGGGTACGGAAGTGTTGCGAAATCGATTGCTCGCAATCGACCTTGGCAACTCACATGCAAACCGTCTTGCTGTGGGGTGATACCCACACCCATTTCAGAGAAGCGATTGATCAGCATTTCCATGTGCTCTGCGCGTGCTCCGCGAACGAATACATTGCCGCGAGTTACTGCAACTGCAGAGATGTATGTAGCCGCCTGCACGCGGTCATTCACCACTTCGTGATCCGTTGAGTGCAATTGATTTGGCCTCACGCCAGTGATGGAGAGTCGGTCAGTACCAATTCCTGATATGACTGCACCCATGTCAACAAGCATGTTGCACAAGTCGACAATTTCTGGCTCCCGCGCAGCGTTATCAATAACTGTCACGCCATTAGCCAAGACCGCAGCTGTCAAAATGTTTTCGGTTGCGCCAACACTTGGAAACTTCAGTTCAATTGACGCACCTTGCAATTCTTTCGCTGTAGCGCGAATGCCTTCTTTACTCAATTCAAACTTGGCGCCCATCGCCTCTAAACCCATTACGTGCAAATCAATTGGTCGCGAACCAAAGTCATCGCCACCAGGCATTGCAATATCCGCACTGCCGTACCGGCCTAGAAGAGGCCCCAGCACGTTGATTGATGCACGAATTCGGTCTACGTATTCAAAAGGAGCAATTGGTGTGATGTTTCCCGAGTTGGTCAGCACCAGTTCGTGTGTGCCAATTCTTTTTGACTGCACTCCAAGGGCTCGCAACAGATCGCACATGGTGTCAACATCGGCAATGTCAGGAACATTGGTCAGGCGGTATTCGCCTTCAGCCAACAGGGTGACGGCCATCAGCTTGAGAACCGAATTCTTGGCTCCCGGAACCTGAACCTCGCCCCGAAGCGCTTCGGAATGCTCAACGACAATCTGCATGACGCAATCAGTATGCTCGCGCAGTGGCAATAAGTAGCGCTTACCCTAAGAAAAACAGCCGAATATGGGGTTTTTCGGCGCCTGAGCCACTCACCGCTCGGCAAAAAAGCGTGCTCAAATTGCTCTGGCTTGCATGCCTTCCCGCCGCCTATGTGAACACTGTGTTTACACAAACCGTTGCGTATGCATCTACTGAATTCAATATTTCAGAACAGGGTCAGGGACTTGCTGCAGCAATCGTGCGCTGGGGTGTCATCATCGCAATTCCTATTGCTTCATACGCCGACAAAGTTGGAAGACGTCGAGTCATTATCGGTCTTGCTTGGCTTGCTCCGGTCATCGTTTCCTTAGGTGCGCTTTCGCCGTCGTTTGCATTTCTCGTTGCGACACAAACAATCGGTCGACCACTCGGCATCGCACTCACCGTGTTTGTGTTGGTGTTTGCGACTGAAGAAATGGGAAACAACACACGGGCATGGGCTCTCAGCATTTTGGCTGTCGGTAGTGGTGTTGGTGCAGGTTCTGCTGTTGGAGCGATTCCGCTTGCAGGTATTTCTGAATCGTCGTGGCGACTGGTGTACCTCGTTGGCATTGCATGGCTAGCAGTTGCCTACGTGCTTACACGCTCGCTGCCCGAGACACAGCGATTTCTCGCATTGCACGAAGAGCAAATTCATCGCACCGATGTGGAAACGCACATTCACCGTGACCGTTTGTGGCTTCAAGTTGTCGTCGCCGTGCTCACCAACATCTTCGTAGCAACTGCATCAATTTTCCAATCGCGCTATCTCAAGGATGTTCGTGGATATTCAGCGTTTGACATCTCCATGTTCATCACCCTCACCACCATTCCTGCAACGGTTGGACTTGTTGTTGGCGGTCGTCTTGCCGACAAAATTGGGCGCAAAGCAGTAGCTATTGCCACCGTGCCAACAGGAACACTGTTGTTTGCTTCATCGTTTGCACTACAGGGATATGCGATGTGGTTTATTGCAATCGTTGGCGGAGTGTTACTTGGAATTTCGTACCCAGCGATGGCGGTGTTTCGCAGCGAACTTTTCCCAACCGCACACCGCAACATGGCTTCCATTCTCATCATGGTTGCTTCACTTATTGGCGGAAGCGTTGGGCTGATCGTTGCCGGCTATCTCCTCGATAACGGCATGTCATATGGTCGAGTCATGCTCACCTTTGCACTGGGCCCAGTGATCGTTGCAGCACTCGTTGCAGCGAAATACCCCGAAACGGCACGCCGCGATCTCGAAGACATCAACCCCGAAGACGCTCACCTACAGGGTTCGTAGCCAGTCCTGTAACAGCGAAGCCACGCGCTCGTTGTGGCCATTTAGCTCGTGACGACCACCCTCAATAAAGTGCACGACCGGTGGTGAAGGAAGCAATGAAAACGCACTTGCTAACTCTTCAGGGGTGCCAAATTCATCTCGTGTTCCGCTAATAAATAGGGTCTTTGAGGTCAATCGTGGCAAGTGCTCGGTTCGTAATTGTTCAGGTTTTTTTGGCGGATGTAATGGATAACCAATACACACCACGCCCGCAACTCGCAACACATCCTCTCCATCTGAAGATGCCATGGTGCACATACGACCGCCCATTGAACGACCACCAATTACCAAGTCGGCTGTTTCGCACCCAATTGCTTTCGCAAACGCTCGCACTTCAGCTTTCACACATTGCACCAAAACCGGTGCCTTGTCAGGAAACTTTTTGCCCGCCTTGCGATACGGAAAGTCGACTCGCAGCACGGGAAGTGGACTGAGGTGATTCTCAATGGCAAATAGCGCAGCATGGTCGCGACTGCTTCCTGCGCCAGGAAACAGCACTACCCCGCGCACCATGGCGTTATGAACTCAGCAAGACGCGACGTGCTTCGCTTAAATCGTTGATGTTTGCACTCGCCGTTCGCGAATCACCACCATGGTCTGGGTGCACATCGCGCAAACTTTCTCGGAAGCGAACTTGAATTTCACGCTTGGAAGGCTTCACTGTCCCCGGAGGGAAACCGAGCATTTCAAGTGCCCATGCTCGCGGATCTGCCATTGCGGCAATTGTCGAAGCATTACTGCCTGCCAAATACGCAACAAACGTTTGGTTCAGTGGTCCACGCCACTTCATTGCCTTCAACAACATTGGGGCAAGTTTTCGACGAATGCTCGGGTCTAATCGTTCAAGCACATACACAGCACCAAGCACATGCTGCAACGGTGTTCCACCTTTCGAAAACTCAAATCGAATGGAATCGTTTTCACCAATCATGCGATGAACGCTTCGAGCAAGTCCGTGACGATCAGCTTGAAAGCGATGACGCAGTCGTGGTTGCACAATGCGATCACCCTGCTCTATTTGTGCAATCAATCGATGAACGTCAGGAATCAAATCCTCATGAACCTCTCCAGCATGAGCAGCGACGATCGCGCCAAGCAGAATTCCACCAAGCCCAGGAGTTGGATCAATTGGCAGATTAAGACCACCAAGCGACAACCGCCGTGTAGGAGTAATCGGCCTGGAGTGCCAAAACTCCACTTCGGCTAGAACCTCAGACGGACCTGAAGTCTCAGTTGTTGTCATCTACAAAAGTTACGCCACGACTATCAATTGAGTCCAAGCAAGAGTCAACAACTGCTTCCGCTCCGATGGGAACTAGGAGCATGGTTCCATCCCAGCGGTAACCAATATCCAAATTGTCGAGCATGTCGCACAGCTGCTTGCGCTCGCCTTC
>CANKVI010000051.1 GCA_947487095.1 Acidimicrobiaceae bacterium
CTGGTTTACCTGTGTGGTTTGGTGTGGCAGCAAGGCGTAACGACGCCGGCAAGATCATCAGTTTCAATCTGGCTCAAGAATCACCACTTGAAGCCGTCCTTGACCTCATTCCCGAACATGGAGTCGATGTAGTCAGCGTGATGCACACTCAGCCACAAGCAGTAAGCGACACCATCTCTATGGTTCGCAAGAAGTTTTCAGGACCAATTGGTGCATACCCCGACAGTGGATATTTCGAAATGCCGAATTGGAACTTCACGGAAGTGATCCCCGCAGAAAAACTTGAGGGTTTTTATGCAGAATGGCTAGACATGGGAGTGCAATTGATTGGCGGTTGTTGCGGACTCACCGTTGATCACATTCACGCTGCAGAGCGTGTTAAAGCTTCGCGTTAGTAACCACTCGTCGGAACGTCAAGTTAATTCGCGGTCCAACTTTGGACTTCGTCTTAGCAATTTGATGCACCCAACAGTGTTGCGATAACCCCGACATCACCAACAGCGAGCCGTCTTCCAGGTCAACACGTACGGTTTCGCCAGACTCTTTATGGCGTAGGTCAAACCTGCGAGTCGCGCCAAGACTCACCGAGGCAATGGTTGGCTCGCTTCCATTAATTTCCTCGTTATCTGCATGCCAACTCACACTGTCATTGCCATCGCGATACAAGTTGACGAGCACCGAGTTGTATTCCGCACCAGTAGCCAGCGCACATTGATCCATCACCGCCTGAAGCACGGGAGTCACGGCATGCGGTGTTCGAGTAATTCCTGAATACACATAGCTCACGTTTGTGTTGGTGAACCACGTAGACAGTCCCGCTTGCGGATACTTCTTTCCAAACATCACCATTTCCGGCATTTCCCACGGAGTCTCATCCATGATCTGCTGAAACAATTGTGCAGTCTGCTTAGGTTCAAAAAATTTTGGAATCAGCAATGCGCTTCCGTCAAATGGCAGCAACTCTTGCTTGTCGCTAAACAGGCTTGGAGTGCTCATAGTTCGTTCATATTGTTGCACTGTTGCTACGGTCTTTATATGACCGATTGGCGGACACTTTCTGCACGAGCATCGTTAGCTTCACATCGATTAATCGGCTGGATCTATTGGGATCCAACTGGAATTCGGCTATTTACCGAACTGGGTGTTCCCAATGGCCTTGGGTATTACATCACCACCCGCTCTGCCCCGCTGGCACAAGCGGGAAACGACGTAGTGACCGCGGCGTTCTATTCAATACGTGCAGAGTTCATCAGTCTGTGTCTTGACGTTGCGCGACAGCACACCACCTTTGAAGATTCATATCGAATTCGCAACGAAGCAGTTATTGCCGGATTGCACGAATATGCACCCGAAATCGTGAACGAACTTGGCGCACTTGCTCCTCAGCTGTGGGCTGCTGCTGACTCACTTCCTATTGCTGGACACACCGTGTATGCCGCACATAAGGCTTGGCCGCGTAACGAAGATCATCCTGCACTCAGTGCGTGGCTAGCCGTGAATTGCATTCGTGAATGGCGCGGCGACACACACTTTGCTGTTCTTGCCAGCGAAGACATCAGCGGCGTACAGGCTGGGCTTTTGCACGATGCGTTCTTGGGTTACCCAGGCGATTGGATTCCACGAAGTCGTGGAGCCGATGACGCACAACTTGAAGAAGCCTGGAATGTTCTCGACGCACGTGGATTCGTTACCGATGGTCGCATTAATGAAGCAGGCCTTGCTTATCGCGAATACATCGAAGACAAAACCAATGAACTGTGTGAGAAAGCATGGCGCGCACTTGGTGCTGAATTGACCGAGAAATACTGCGCGCTCATCGAGCCAGTTGGCCACAAGTTTCTTGCTCGCATTGACGCAACTGCTGGCGAAAACTGGATGCCTGCCGCGCGCGACTCACGCCGCAAGTAGCATTTGCACCATGATTCGCCAATTTGGAAAAGAAACTGCCCTGCTGTTGATTGATGTGCAAAAGGGCGTGGATGTATTGCAACATTGGGGCGGACCAACTGGTCGTCGTAACAACCCCGATGCCGAAAGTCATATGCTTCGCTTGCTTGCCGGTTTCCGCGAAAAAGGATTACCTATTGCCTACACGCGCCATGATTCACGCGAAGTCAATTCACCACTCAAGTTTTCGCTTCCAACCGGAGATCAGAAACTAGGATTTGAAATTCAACCCGGCGACATCGTGGTGGAAAAAGATGTGAATAGCGGGTTTGTTGGAACCGACTTAGAAATTGAACTGCGACGCAAGGGCATTCAACGATTGGTCATCGTTGGCTTCTTCACCAATATGTGCGTTGAAACCACCACTCGCATGGCTGGCAACCTTGGCTTTGATACCTACCTTGTTCCCGACTGCTGCTCTACCTCAAACCGAATTGGTTGGGATGGCGCCGACTATGACCCAGAGCTCGTGCACGACATGACCGTTGCTAACTTGCACGGCGAATTCTGCACAGCAATTACGCCTGGTGACGCACTTGGTCTTCTTGCTGCCGACAACACGCAACTTGAGCGCGTGCAAGGCAACGAATAATTCGTTAGTCCAAATACTTCTTCAACAGAGTTGATGCTTGGGCATGCGCTGATTGCGCATCATCCAAAATGGTGATCATGTTGAAGAATCCATGGAAAGCTCCGTTGTAACGAGTGATCGTTGCCGAAACTCCGTTTTCAACAAGTCGCTTTCCATAGGCTTCGCCTTCATCGCGAAGTGGGTCAAATTGTGCAGTAATCACAATTGCTGGTGGCATTTTCTTTAACTGCTCATCACTGGCAAGCATCGGTGAGGCGCTGATATTTGCTCTATCTGCATCACTACTCATGTAGTGAGCCACGAACCACGCCATTACCGACTTCGTCAGAATAGGTCCGTTGGCGTTCTCGTTTATCGAAGGCGATTCCATGCGCATATCAACTGCGGGATAAATCAGCATCTGAAACTTCAGCGGAACCACTTCGGCAAGAGCTACCGCTGCTGCCAGGTTTCCGCCTGCAGAATCTCCTCCCACTGCCATGCGCGAATTATCAATTCCAAGAGTCTTTGCGTTTTCAAACGCCCATTTCACTGCTGCTACACAATCATCAAATGCCGCAGGAAATTTATGCTCTGGGGCCAATCGATAGTCGACCGAAAGCACGGCATGCCCCGACCTGTTTGCAAGTGAACGGCACACGCCATCGTGTGAATTCAAGTCACCAATCACCCAGCCACCACCGTGGAAAAACACCAGCAATCCAAGATCGGTCTTGGCAGATGGTCGATACAAACGGCATGGAATTGCCCCGGCCTGAACATCACGTATTTCGTGCACTACTTCAGTGCTTGGCACCTGCCCTGCGCTGTACAACGAACGCGCATCTGTTGGTGACAACTCCTCAAAAGGTGTCGTGCGCATCGCTGCGTAGAAGTCGGCTACAGCTTGTGCTTGCGGATGAAGTGGCATACCGCCACTCTAAAGCATGTGTTACCGGGTGCTTTTCCCGCGAGACTATGTGTCGTGAGCAGCATCGTGGTCAGCGAACTTGAATACGGCCCACCCGGCGCAGATCAATTGTTTTTTGATGTCAGTTTCAAAGTTTCACCTGGTGAACATGCGGCAATCGTTGGTGCCAACGGCGTAGGAAAGAGCACCATCTTGCGCATTCTTACGCAAGAGATTGAAGCCGATGGTGGCGAGTTTGCCATTGGTGGAACCATGCTGAACATGACCCAAGACGTTGGCATGTCGCGACCAAACGACACGCTTCGCGAAATGCTGATTGAAGTTGCTCCAAAAAATTTGCGCGATGCAGGACGCGCACTAGTTACCGCAGAAAAAGCCCTTGGTAGTGGTGATGACGACGGAATGGGTTATGCAAATGCCCTTGCCGACTGGGGCGACCTAGGTGGTTACGACCTCGAAGCAAAGTGGCAAGCATCTGCACAACGCAGCGTGAAAACACCAGTAGATGATTTTTCGGTACGTCTCGTTTCCGAACTATCCGGAGGCGAGCGAAAGCGATTAGTGCTCGACCTACTTCTCACCAGCGGGGCTGATGTACTGCTACTTGACGAACCTGACAACTATCTTGACATTCCAACTCGTAAATGGTTGGAAGAACAGATCAAGTCGTGCAAGTCCACCATCTTGATGGTCAGTCACGACCGCACTTTGCTTGAACAGTGCTCCACCAAAGTTGTGGTCATTGAAGGTTCGGGTTGCTGGGTGCACGGCGGTTCGTACAAAACGTTCCCAGAAGCACGAGCGAAACGTCAAGAACTACTTGGTGACGATTTGAAGCGTTGGAATGAAGAAGAACGCCGCTTGTTTCATCACATGAAGATCATGAAACAACGCGCTGCGCAAAATTTCAAGAATGCAACCAAAGCAAACGGCGCTGAAACCCGTTGGGAAAAGTTTGTTGCTGCCGGCCCTCCTCCACCGCCTGTCGCCGATCAGCAAATTTTCGTGCGCCTACGCGGTGCCGATGCTGCACGACGTGTTGCAAAGCTTGAAAAGGTAACTATTGACAATTTGTTCTTGCCATTTAGCGAAGAGATCCACCATGGTGAACGCGTTGGCCTCATTGGTCCGAACGGCACGGGCAAGACTCACCTATTAAAGGTATTGAGCGGTGAAAATCAACCAACCGAAGGACAAGTCACCTTTGGTCCGCGAACTTCTGTTGGCGTGTTTACTCAGGTGAATAATCGCCCAGACTTCCTTGGCCGTGAATGTGTGGACATTGTGCTTGACCGCATTTCCGAAGAAGAAAAGGCCATGAAAACATTGGCTCGTTACGGACTGCGCAATAACGCACGCCAGAAGTTCGAAACGCTTTCGGGGGGACAAAAGGCCCGACTCGAAATCTTGCGCCTTGAAATTGAAGGTCACAACGTGTTGTTGCTAGACGAACCTACCGACAACTTAGACATTGAGTCCTCTGAAGCCTTGGAAAAAGCCCTTGATGGATTTGAAGGAACCGTGGTTGCAGTAAGCCACGACCGAACATTCCTTGCCCAGTTCGATCGTTACATCATGATCACCGACGATGGCGAAGTGTATGCACTTCCCGACTTTGACATTGCTATGGCTGGGCTCAGCGAACCCGACAAACTTGCCAGCTTGCGCTTAGCTAAACCGCTTACTCGCGACTAAAGCACACCTTCTGGCACGAAACCGTCGCCAAATGCTTCTCGCATTTCGGCAACCAGAGCATCATTCGTCCACAGGTCAATAGCGGTCATCGCCATAATTTTTGCGCCATCGAGAATTGCGCATGTTGCATCATCGTTTGTTGCGTAGTCAGCAAATTCTGGCGTGTGCAGTGACACGCCGTGTGGGGCAACTGCGATCATCGGGTGAATCGATGGCGTGAGGTAACTGATGTTGCCCATATCCGTTGAACCGCCACCAGTCCCCGCCATGTACTCGGTAGTCAACATGCGACCAAACTTTGCTGAGTTCTCAACGTATGCAGCAAGCAATGGAATGTTGTCAACAATGTCGGCAAATGGGTTTGGTTGCCATTCCAATTCCACGTGGCAACCAGCAGCATGTGCTCCACCGTGCAAACAGCCTGAAACGCGTTCCTTTAACGGTTGCAAGGTCTCAATGGTGTTTGACCGAACGTACCAATCCATCTCTGCTTCACGCGGAACAATGTTTGGCTTCT
Source organism: Acidimicrobiaceae bacterium (assembly GCA_947487095.1). Next base: position 5,662 of record CANKVI010000051.1, read on the forward strand.
CGCCACCCTTCAGAAAAATTCCGTGAATGCGCTCGGTAGGCATGATGTGCTGACGTAAGGCCGCAATATTCATGTATCCAAGCACCGCTGCGTCAAGCGCATTCCTACCCAAGTGAGGAGATACGGCCGCATGTGCAGCTTCACCGGTGTACTTCACCAAGCAATGTTGAATAGCAATGGCATTCATTCGAGCAAGTTCTCTGTCGGCGGGGTGAATCATCATGGCCGCATCAACACCAACGAAAGCACCCTTACGAGCCATTTCAATCTTTCCGCCGCCGCCTTCTTCGGCTGGCGTACCCATCAGGCGCAAACGCCCACCAGCTTCTTCAGCCAAACCAGCAAGCGCAAGACCTGCGCCAAGACCTGCTGCAGCAATGATGTTGTGTCCGCACGCATGGCCAATTCCTGGCAGTGCGTCGTATTCGCACAACACGGCAACAGTGGTTCCCTTTGAGCCAACTGCAACATCAAATGCTGTGTCAATGTCGTATGCCTTACGCGTGACGTCCAACTTGTTGTCGCCAATGGCGTCGGTCAAACGCTTGTGTGCGAAATGCTCTTCGTAGTTTTCCTCTGGATGAGCGTGAATGTCGTGACTAATTCCGACAAGATCATTTTTGAGTTTGTCAATTGACTCACATGCTCGCTGTTTCAAAGACTCACGAAGTTGGGTTGTAGACATGGCTAAATGGTAGCCAATCCACCTAATTCACGGTCAAGGTGCCCATCATGTCTGGGTGAATATGGCAGTGGAACTCATAGGTACCCGTTGCCAGACGAGGCAAATCAACGGTTTGACCTGCAGCTACATCAACACTGAAGGAATCATCAAGGGGCATCAAATTGTGTGGCGCATCGTCATTGTTTTTCAGTTGAACAAGATCTCCCTGCATCACGTCTTCTGGAACAGTGAAAATAAAATTAGTGATTGAAATTTCAACCGTTTTTCCCGTAGGAGCGACTTCCACGGTTGGCGAAGATCCGCACCCAGTTACAACAGGAATGACGAGTAAGGCATGAAGAAACGTGCGCATGGAGTGACCGTACATCGCCTGCCGTAGAATTTCATCTCGTGATCGTGATTGATGCCCAAAAGCTTTCGGCATCCCGACCTAACCGTCCGTTATTCACCGACAT
>CANKVI010000052.1 GCA_947487095.1 Acidimicrobiaceae bacterium
TTAGGCCCAAGCCAGCAGCAATTGAACGTGCTTCGCTCTCAGCCGCATAGCCGCCCTTTGAAGCAAAATCGTCTTCAGCCTTGCTGAACTTGGCAATGTTCTGTGTGCTTGGCGACTCTTCCATCGTTAGTCGCAACTTTTCAATTCGAGTTAGTTCTTCATCAATATTACGACCTGAAAGAATGTGTGAAATCGCCGAGTGCTGTTCGCGCGATCCTGGAATCTTTGGGTCTTGCGGCAAATAACCAAAGGCGCCTTTGCGCAGAATCTTTCCACCATGAGGCTCAACTGCCCCACCGAGTACTTTGAACAAACTTGTTTTCCCTGCGCCGTTGCGGCCAACAATGCCCACTTTGTCGCGTGGCATGACAGAAAACGATGCGTTTTCTACAACGAGACGGCCACCAACTTCAACAGAAATACCTTGAACTTGGAGCACCCATTCAGAGTGTCACGGCATACGCCCACACACAACCCGCAATTCAATGAATACACGGATTTGCATGGCGGAAGGGGGGGGATTTGAACCCCCGAGAGGCTTGCACCCCTGACGGTTTTCGAGACCGTTCCATTCGTCCACTCTGGCACCCTTCCGTTTTGGAAGGCTATCGGCGCAAGTCGCCTGCTCGTTTGGGTTCAAAAAAGTTCTTCAACAACTCTGCAGATTCGTGTTGCAATACCCCATTAACCACAACTGGATTGTGGTTAATGCGTGGATCAGCACACACGTTGTACAAGCTTGATGTTGCTCCACCCTTTAGGTCTGCGGCACCAAAAACCAAAGTATGAATACGAGCATTAATCAGTGCACCCGCGCACATGATGCACGGCTCCAACGTCACGACCAATGTGCACTCGTCTAAATGCCATGTCCCCAGTTTCGCCGCTGCATCACGCAGTGCGAGTACCTCTGCATGGGCAGTTGGATCGTTCAAAGCTTCGCGCTCATTATGACGTGCGGCGATGATTTCATTTTTATGTAGGACCACTGCACCAACTGGAACGTCTCCTGCTGAGGCAGCCAACTTGGCGTGGTCGAGCGCAACCCGCATTGCGGTTTCGTACTCGGTATTCATGGCGGAGGAGGTGGGATTCGAACCCACGGAGACTTGCGCCTCACACGCTTTCCAAGCGTGCCGATTCGGCCGCTCTCGCACCCCTCCCGGGATTGTGTGACGAAGGTTATCGCCACACCATGAATGCTTACTCAGCGATATCGTGGCTTCACGCTTCCGTCGAGTGAGGTGGCGGTCGGGTCCTGTGCAACGGACGCCCGAGAATCAGGTCAGGGTCGGAAGACAGCAGCCTTCATCGGAAACGTCTGAGTGCCGCAGACCACCTGGCCGTCACTTCAGTCGGCGGAGGCGCTCTACCAATTGTGGGGCGCCAAGTTTTTCTGCCACTGTTGCGAACCGCTCTGTTGGACCGCTCCACTTCCAGTCACTGATTTCACCGACTTCAACATCTTGCACCAAAGTTGCGAGAGTTTTAAACAGTTGCGCATCTGCTCTATTTGTTCGCAGGGTTGTTGCAAGTTTTTCAGCCCCACGAACAGTGACTCCGTCACTTACCCACTGTTCGTGATTGTCGGGAATGTTGTCGATGGATCCGTACTGTGCAAGCACCGTTGACGCACTTTTTGCACCCCAACCTTGCAGGCCAGGGAATCCGTCAGCAGAGTCACCGACTAAACCCAAGTAGTCGGCAATAGAACTTGGACCAATGCCAAACTTTTCTTTCACTGCGTCTTCATCGATGATCACGTTGTTGCGACGGTCCATTTGCACTACGCGCTTACCTTGCACCACTTGACCTAAATCTTTGTCGGGAGTAAGCACAAACACTTTGTGCACAGTGTGGTCTTCACACGCCACACGCACAGCAGATGCAAGTGCGTCGTCGGCTTCGTACTTCTCCATTGCCCATACCGTTACGCCAAGTGCGCGAAGGGCGTCTTCCAAAATAGGAATCTGTTCAAGCAGAACTGGCTCCATGCCTTCGCTGGTTTTGTAACCGCTGTATAAATCATTACGAAAACTCTCAATGACGTGGTCGGTGGCAACACCAATATGCGTTGCGCCGTCTTGCAGCAACTGAATAGTAGAAGTGAGCACACCAATGGTGCCGGCGAATGGTGGCGGCTGTGAGTGTTTTGAGGCTTGACCGTAGTGCTGGCGATATAGCTCGTAAGTTCCGTCTACTAAATGCACGTGCATAGTGCGAACTTACACGCCGAACAACACGACAACCATGGTGCCGATACATATATATGGTCCAAATGCAATGCGGGTGTTGCGATTTGCTTTGCGGCTTATCAATAGGAGCAACGCAACAAAGCCACCAATGATGAAGCCAAGTGCCAGACCTTGAAATACATAGGCAACGCCGAGATAACCAAGGAACATGGCGAGCACTGCGGCAAGGCGAACATCTCCGGCGCCAATGCCACGACGTGATGCGAGTGACAGTGTGATGAACGTGAGCAGTGTTGCTGTAAATGACAACACCATGACACCAATCTTTCCAGGATGGTTGTTGGCAATTGCGGCGATTGATAAGAGTGATCCACCCACAAATGCGGCGCGCATGGTGACACTTCGTGTAAGGCGATGTGTGTTGAAATCAATGAGTGATTGTTCAATACACATTGCACACATAAGCCCGTAGGCAAACAGTTCCCACGAGAAGTTGAATTGGTTCAGCAGTTGAACTGCGATTGCTGCAGAAATTACTCCTACTGCAAATACCGGAAGCTTGTTGAACGAACCAAGTTCACCAATCGCGCGTTGTGCGCGACGTGCTCGGCGAGTGCCGATGATGAAACCAATGATTGCGGCAATTGCTAACGCAAATGGATTGATGGGTTACTCCTGCACCAATTCAATCAGCGTTCCGAAACTGCCCTTTGGATGCATAAATGCAACAGTGGTGCCGCGGCTGCCGGGGCGTGGTGCTTTGTCAATTGGTGTTGCGCCAGCGGCAATCATGGCCGCAAGTGCTTCGGCGCAATTGTTTACGCGGTAGCCAATATGGTGCAAGCCTTCGCCGCGCTTTTCAATTGCTTTGGCAACTGGCGAGTCTGGCCTGGTTGGGGTGAGCAACTGAATGTAGCTTTCTGCCACTTTCAGCAAAGCTTCTTCAACGCCGTCAGACTCCACTACTTCGCGGTGGTCGACCGTTGCGCCAAATGCGTTTTGGTAATAGGCAATTGCAGCTTCAAGGTCTTTTACGGCAATGGCAATGTGATCAATTTCGGTAAGCAACATAATTGGTCCTTAACTCCTGCGGAAATGACGAAGGTTCTTTTCGCCAACCTTTTCACGGAACTCTGGGTTATTGATTCCCATGCCTTCGCGTGGTGCCATGCACAACACACCAATTTTTCCTTCGTGCATGTTCTTATGCACTTGGTATGCAGCGTCGCCAGTTTGGTTCAGGTCGAATACTTGCGAAAGCACTGGGTGAATCATGCCTTTTTGAATGAGTCGGTTGGCTTCCCATGCTTCGCGATAGTTAGCAAAATGTGAGCCAACAAGTTTCTTCAAGCGCATCCAGAAGTAGCGGTTGTCGAATTCCATCATGTAGCCACTTGTTGCTGCACACGTTGCCACGGTGCCACCCTTCTTGGCTACATACATTGATGCGGCAAAGGTTGAACGACCCGGGTGTTCGAACACAATGTCTGGATCTTCGCCAACGAGTGCGCGAATGTCGCCACCGAAACGTTTCCATTCTTTTTCATCGTGCGTATTTTCGTCTTTCCAGAATTGGTAGTTACCTGCACGACGATCGATGATTGCTTCAACGCCCATGCCACGAAGAATTTCTGCTTTGTCGGCTGAACTGACCACACCAATAGGAATGCCGCCGCCATTGAGTACGTATTGCGTTGCGTATGCACCAATGCCGCCAGTTGCACCCCAGATCAACACCACATCACCTTGTTTCATGTGTGCACCGTTTGGTGAAACGAGCATGCGATAGCTGGTGCTGTTGCACAACGCGTTGACTGCTGCTTCTTCCCAAGTCAGGTGCTCGGGCTTCGGCATCAGCTGGTTTGCCTTCACCACACTCAGGTCGGCAAGACCACCGAAGTTTGTTTCGTATCCCCAAATGCGCTGGTTGCTACCAAGCATGGAGTCATTGTGCGACGTTGGGTCTTGATCGTCCACGTGATTGCAATGAACGGTAATTCTGTCACCAGGTTTCCAGTTGCGAACTGCCGAACCAACTCGCAACACCACGCCCGAAGCGTCGCTGCCCATGATGTGATAAGGAAGATCGTGACGCTTTGCCCATTCGCTTTCGCGGGCAAGTCGAGTAAGCGCACTAAATGTCGAAATCGGTTCGAAAATGCTGCTCCACACCGTGTTGAAGTTGATGCTGCTGGCCATGACGGCAATGAGTGCTTCGTCTGGGGCAATTTGCGGAAGAGGAACTTCCTGAATATGCACGCTCTTACGCGGGTCTTTGTCGGCCGAGGCAACGCCAGCAAACATTTCCTGCTCGTCCTTGCGCACCACCGCTGCCCGATATGACTCGGGGATCTGCAGGGCTTCAAATGCCTTGGTGTCGGCATTGTTTTCGATGGCTTCGAGGATGCTTTTCATGGGTTAGAGGGTAATGAATGAATACGCCTACGCTCTAGTCATGCCAGGTTCATACATCATCGCCGGAGCCCGTACACCTATTGGAAAAATGAGCGGAGCACTCGCCTCATTTTCCGCTGCAGACCTTGGTGGGTTCGCCATTGCCGCAGCGTTGCAACGCGCAGGCGTTGCGCCACACGAAGTGGAACACGTGATTATGGGCCAAGTGCTCATGGCCGGTCAGGGTCAAGTTCCTTCACGCCAAGCCGCATCGAAAGCGGGCATACCCATGAGTGTGCCAAGCATCAGCATTAACAAAGTGTGCTTGTCGGGCTTGAACTCCATTTACTTGGCAGACCAAATGATTTCTAGTGGCGAAGCAGACATTGTGATTGCAGGCGGCATGGAAAGCATGACCAATGCTCCGTACCTTGCAATGGGTGCGCGCAGTGGTTTCCGTTTTGGTGATGTGCAATTGCTTGATGCAATTCAGCGCGACGGTTTGTGGTGCGCATTCGATGCCTGCCTCATGGGCCTTGGCACCGAACGTTACGCAGCAGGAAACATCAGCCGCGATGTGCAAGATGATTTAGCAATGAAGAGCAACCAACGTGCAGCAGCAGCAATTGCAGCAGGCCGACTAGCCGATGAGATTGTTCCAATTTCCATTCCACAACGCAAGGGTGACCCCTTGGTGATTGACAGCGATGAAGGCGTGCGCGCAAGCACCACCATGGAATCACTTGGATCGTTGAAGCCAGCATTCGACAAAGACGGAACCGTTACCGCAGGTAACGCCAGCCAAATTAGCGACGCTGGTTCGGCCATTGTGATGATGTCGAAGCGTGAAGCCGAACGTCGTGGCGTAAAGCCGCTTGGCGAATTTATCTCGTACGGAATGGTTGCTGGCCCAGACAACGCATCGTTGTTGCACCAACCAAGCCGCAGCATTATGAAGGCTCTTGACCGCGCTGGCAAAAAAGTAAGCGATGTTGACCTGTTTGAAATTAACGAAGCGTTTGCTGCAGTAGGAATTGCATCAATGCGCGAACTCGGAATTTCTGACGACATCGTGAACGTGAACGGTGGAGCAATTGCTCTTGGTCACCCAATTGGCATGAGCGGCAACCGACTTGCACTCACCTTGTTGCATGAACTGCAACGTCGTGGTGGTGGCATGGGTGCAGCAGCGTTGTGCGGCGGTGGCGGACAAGGCGATGCCCTCATTATTCGCACTGTTTAATGAAATCGCGTAATGAAACCGTGTGATGAAACTGTTTCCTTCTCCAAAAGCAAATAACACAGATGCGCTCATTGGCGCAGTCGGCGCAGCAATTGCCATGGCGGTTACCTGGCTGGTGAGTGATGCACTGCTCGACAGTGTTGCACCAATACTCGTTCTCTCCATGGGTGCTTCTGCGGTCATTTTGTTTACGATGCCAACTGCCCCAGCAGCGCAACCCGTTCCATTGATTCTTGCCCACTGTGTTGCAGCATTTCTTGGTGTTTTGTCGGCACAAACCTTCAACAACACTGCACTTGCGGTTGGCGTTGCGGTTGGCGTGCACGCCGGATTGATGGTTCGCTTTGGTTACATGCATCCACCAAGTGGTGGGACTGCGTTAACCGCAATCATTGGTGGCAGCGCGGTTACCGACCTTGGATACTCATTTATTTGGCGGCCAGTGTTGTTGAATGGTGTGCTGCTCGTAGTGCTTGCATTCGTGATTAATGCACCATTTGCATGGCGTCGATATCCAGCGAAGTCTTAAGCGAACGTACATGACTAGCCCTCGATTTCGCGGCGACCCTCAAGTGCTCGACCGAGCGTAAGTTCGTCGGCGTATTCCAAGTCGCCACCAACCGGTAAGCCACTGGCAATACGTGTTACTCGTAAACCGAGTGGCTTTAGCAAACGAGCTAAATACATAGCTGTCACATCGCCTTCGGTGTTCGGGTTGGTGCACAGAATGATTTCGGTAATGCCTTCGTCGTCGAGGCGTGCAAGCAATTCGCGAATTTTCAACTGATCGGGGCCAACGCCTTCAAGCGGGTTCATTGCTCCAAGCAATACGTGATACCGACCGCGGAACTCGCCCGTTTTTTCAATTGCCACGATGTCGCGCGATTCTTCAACA
>CANKVI010000053.1 GCA_947487095.1 Acidimicrobiaceae bacterium
CGGCCATTTCAACTGACTCCACTGGAGGGTCCCAAAATTTAATTCCGCCAGTTAAACCAGTCAACGCCTTGCTGCTCGGTGATTCAACAATGGCAGGGCTTCGATGGTTTGAAGATGGAACAAAGTCATTAAAAGGCTTCACATTCAAGTTAGATGCGGAGTCATGTCGTCGCATTTCAGAGTGGTCGTGTTTTGGGCGAGAAAAGCGAACTCCCAAAAATGTTGTCGCCGTGTTGAATAACACCACGGAAAAGTTTGATGTGGTGGTGCTGATGGCAGGGTATGACAGCAGCGTGAGGAAAATTAGCGACGAGTACAAAGACCTTTTTGAAGTCGTGAGAGCTAAAAATCTAAAAGTGATCGTCTTGACTTACAAGGAGTCGCTCTATTTCCCGGCGTCAGGGTCTCGCGGCAAGCGTTCGGTGTATGCCGAGTTCAATGCTGTCCTTCGTGACATGGTTGCTCGCGATACACAACACTTTGTTCTCGCGGACTGGAATGCTTACAGCGCCGGCCAGAAATCGTGGTTTAGACCAGACGGTATACATCTCAATATTGATGGCACCTTGGCGCTTGGAGCTTTTATCAGTACCGCAGTAGCGGAAAAGGCTGGTAATCCGTGTCCGTTTAGATCGGTCTATCCATGCACATACGCGAATAACTTGCCACAGGCAACTGATTTTCTTACAGAATTCAATGTTGCCGATACAGAAATGCATTGTTATGAAGATGGCAATTCGCGAAAGAAGATGTGCACTACCGACAGGCGAATTTAGAAAAATTCGTTAGTCACGGCAACTACTGCTTGTGCATTTCGTTGCGCATCTTCTTCGCTCAGTGTTGGGCCAAATTCAACCGTCATACTGACGCCCTTTGGTCCTTGAAAGGACTTTGCCCAATTAGCGCCTGTGCCACCGAATACGGCTTCAAGAAGTGGCTTATCTCCTGTATAACCGCAGAGGCAATCCAATTCAAGAAGCGGCAACCCAACCAACGATGCGTATTTCGCGCGAACATCGCCGTCGTGTCCAGTTCCCGGACCAATGCGGAAATAGTCCTGGTGATACCAGATAACGAACTGTGGCTTGACAAGTTCGCCTAGTTTTACAATGCCTTGCACTTCTGGTTCGCTTGCGCTGTCGGTACCCGAATACTGCCACGATTTTGGAGTTCCAATCTTTTGCCAGTTACCCGGGAAGTTTCTGTTGAGATCCACGCCGTTGGCGTTTTGTCGTGTTCGCAGTTGTTGACCATCTGGATTCATTGAGCGCACCAGCCAGAGGTCAATGTTCCCTTCAAGGGGCATATCGCGAAGGATGTCAACAACTCGGTTTCCAACAAACTCATCGCCGTGGATGCAACCGATAACCAATACGCGCGCACCGTCGCTTCCACTTTGACGACGATAGAACGTAAGCGGAACTCCTTGTACCGAGCGACCAAATTCAATATCGGTGTTCAACGGAACTTCACCAAATTTGTTAAACCATCCAGGTTCGGCTGGAGCATCTGGGTTTCCGGTGTCGACGTTTACATCGCCACTTGTATCCGAGCTATCTGAGCCTCCAGTGAAAAGTTTTGCTCCCTGGTAAAGCACGCCAGCGGAAAGCACGCCAAGAGCAATTGATTTTGCGGAAAGGTCACTGAGAAAATTCCGCCTTGAAATAAGTTCAATCTCCTCTTCAATTTCTGGAGTCTCGGTGATTTCAGATAGAGCAGATTCGACTACTGGAATTGGTTGCGTATTCTGAATGGCTTCAGGTTGAGCAACTGCTGGCGAAGACGTAAACGAAGCACGGTTTCCAGAATTCTCGGTGTCCACCCGCCATGTCTGCCCAGATTCATCGGTGTATGAAATGGCAAGAATCTTTGTGCGCGCCTGCGTTGCTGAAATCAAGCCGCTATCAAACTGGGCACATGTTTCCTGGTACACCCGATTCATTCGCGCGAACTCGTCATCGAGGCTCGGGGCAGTCTCAACTTGCTTGAAGGAGGCTCGTTTTCCTGACTTCTTTGGGTCAATTACCCACGTGCGGCCTTGGCCATCTGTTGCACGTAATCCCAAAATGGTGGTGCGAGCGGTTTCGGAAGAAATCTCGTTGTTGTCAAACGCTTCGCACGTTTCAATGTAGATGCGGTTCAGGCGTTCTAGCTCTGGGGGGAGTGGGGGCGTAGACGGCATGTTCTCCACGACTTTAGTGCAGTAATCAATCAGTCTCTGCTTGTACTGGATTACGAAACTGGTCTAATGTACGCAGTACGGGAGAGTGTCCGTCAAGCGGACAATCTGTCGGGGCCCCAAACAATTATTTATACCAACCACTTGCCAAGGAGACTGCACATGTCTGCAACTGACTCACCAACTCGACTTCATCACACCGCATATTTGTCAAAAGATCTTGAAGCCACCCGTGCGTTTTACGAAGACCTTGTCGGTCTTCCGCTAGTAGCAACTTGGTCAGAGACCGACGAGTTGTTTGGTGCAGAGCGCGTGTACTGCCATTGCTTCTTTGGCATGCCAGATGGAAGTGCGCTTGCGTTCTTCCAGTTTGCAAACAAGTCAGATCAAGACTTGTTTGATCCAGAGCTCACACCGTCGCCATTCCGTCACATTGCATTGAATGTTTCTGCACAGACCCAGGATGAAATCTTTGGTCGTCTTCAGAAGGCGGAGTGGAAGCCAGAAGGAACTTACGTTCTTGAGCACGGCTATTGCCGTTCGCTGTACACCGAAGATCCAAATGGAATGTTGTTGGAGTTCACCGCAGATGCTCCTGGTGCTGAAAAAATCAATGCTGCTCGCAAGGGTGACGCGCACGAAACGCTCAAGCGTTGGCTTGCCGGAGACCACACCAGCAACAACACCTACCGCTAGAACGGAAGCACCCCCGACAACATGGCCGAGTCGTCGATCGTTCTTGTCCATGGTTCGTTCTTCTCTTCATGGACGTGGATGCCGGTACTTGAGCGACTGAATTCTCATGATATAGATATAACGGCAATTGAACTTCCGCTCACATCGTTGGCGGACGACGCTGATGTGCTTCGCACAGCAGTTGGCGAAGCATCCAAGACTGGCCCTGTGACAGTGGTGTGCCATAGCTATACAGGCATTACCGCTTCCGTGGGCGGCCATGGCGCTCAACACATCGTGCACATTGCTTCACGGATGCCGGCAATTGGCGAATCGCAATCGGAACTGAATAAAGACTGGGGCAATCCAGAGTTTCGTTCATGCTTCGAATTTTCTGAAGACGGAACGATGTCGTTAACCGATGGCGCGGATGCATTTCTGTTTAACAGAAGCCCCCGCGGTTTGTCTCAATATGCAATGGCAAATCGCCGTTCAATGAAAAGTGAAATTCCTGCCATTCCAATTGAAAATCCAGCTTGGAAGAGCATGAAGAGCAGTTATCTCGTATGCACCGATGATCGTGCCGTGAAGATAGAGCAACAGCGAATGCGTGCAGCATGGGCTGATTTTTCAATTGAAATGGATTGTGATCACTCACCGTTTTTCTCAGCACCAAAGCAAACAGCAGATTTCATTCTTGAAACCCATCTTGCAGTGATCGGTGGCTAGTGGTGAATCAGGGTGCTAGTGGGCGAGTGGTTGGTAAGAGTGCCATGTTTGCAAAGTCCGAACTAATTGACGCTGCTGTGCTGAGCAACAATGGCAAATGGTCCTTCTTCAATACGGCGATAGACGTCTCTGCCGCATTAACCGTGACATTGACGGCAGCAATGGTGCGGCCGGATGCATCGCGAACTGGCGAAGCGATAGAACGAATGCCAAATGACAACTGTTCATCGGACATTGCCCATCCGCGTTTGCGAATTTCTACTAGTGATTCGTCTAACTCTTTGCGCACAAACTTCAGCCGAGGTACAACGTCAGATTCTGAAGGAATCTTAAGTACAGCATCAAGTTCTTTGGCAGACAAATCTGAAAGTAGTACGCGACCCATGCTTGTTGCATACGCGGGGAACCGAGTGCCAATGTGCACCGATATTCCAATGATCTTTGGAACTGGAACGCGTGCCGTGTACACAATGTCGCTACCAACCAGTTGCGACATGGAACTTGATTCCTTGGTTTGCTCAACAAGTGACTCTAAGCGTGGACGCGCAATGTCCCACATGCCTTGTGCGCTGATGTATGCGGTTCCAAGTTCTAAAACTTTTGGCGTAAGCATGTACAAGCCGTTCACTGCACGCACATACCCGAGTGATTCGAGGGTAAGGAGTAATCGGCGAGTAGTAGGGCGTGCAAGCTTGGTTGCAGCAGCGACATCGCTTACCGACAGGGCCAGGTGTGAAAGTGAAAAGGCGCTGATGACTTTTAGGCCACGCGCAAGTGCTTCGACAAAATCTGGTTCGTTCGGCTTTGGTCTCATACAAGGTTCTCCGCCTCAACTGTGGCACAAACAATTGGTCCAACAAGAAAGGCCCTTTACTCATGGCAACAACTAATGGAATGGCAAGACCACTAGAGGGGCTATTGGTCGCCGACCTTTCCCGCGTGCTCGCTGGTCCGTATTGCACCATGTTGTTGGCAGACATGGGCGCCACGGTGATCAAAGTGGAAAGCCCGGCAGGCGATGACACTCGTACATGGGTGCCGCCTACAAAGGGCGATATCGCAACGTATTACATGTCGATCAATCGCAACAAGAAGTCCATCGTTCTCGATTTCGGGAAAGAAGAAGACCTTGTTCTGGCACGTGAATTGGTTCAGCGCGCCGATATCTGTGTTGAAAACTTCAAAGTAGGTGGTCTGAAGAAATTCGGTTTGGACTACGAGTCAACTTCACAGTCAAACCCTGGTCTTGTGTACTTGTCGATCTCGGGGTTTGGCACAGACAAGGGAGCAAAGCTGCCTGGTTACGACCTGATTGTGCAGGCAGTTTCTGGTCTCATGAGTTTGACCGGAGAACCAGATGGTCCTCCGTATCGCGCTGGAATTTCAGTGTTTGACGTGATGGCCGGATTGCACGGAACCATTGGTGTACTCGCTGCACTGAACGAGAAGAACAAAACAGGAAAAGGACAACACGTAGAGGTGAACTTGTTGTCGTCGGCGATGTCTGGTTTGGTAAACCAAACCGCTGCTTACACACTTGCCGATGTAGTTCCGTTCCGCATGGGCAATGCGCACCCAAGCTTGTTCCCGTATGAAGCGTTGCCAACTAAAGATCGCGACCTCATTATTGCTGCAGGCAACGACAAACAGTTCCGTGCCCTAGCCAAAGTGTTGGGTATTGAACATGTGGCCGATGATCCACGATTCAAAATCAATGCTGACAGGACGAAGAACCGCGAAGAGCTTCGACCGATGTTGCTTGAACAACTCGCTAAGTGGAACTCGGATGATTTGTTCTACGCGCTGAACGATGTTGGCGTACCATGCGGACCCATCAACTCAATCGGTGATGGTGTCGAGCTTGCCGAAAAACTTGGTCTTCGCCCGCGCGTTTCAGTTGGTGAAGGCGACCGTCAAGCAGACTTGGTTCGCAACCCAATTTCGTTTAGCAACGGAGAATTGAATTACACGATGCCGCCGCCGCATCTTGGTGAACACACTGAAGAAATTCGCAACTGGCTTTCCACAAAGGGGTAATGATGACGACAAAACAAACCTACAAAACCGGTCTTGGAACTTCGGATGCAGACAGCATCACGTTGTTGGGCCACGATCTTGCAACTGAAATCCTCGGCAAGTATTCCTTTGGTGAATTGTCGTACTACTTGATTACCAAGCGTCGCCCAACTCCGGGACAGTTGGTGATGTTCGAGGCCGTGCTTGCATCACTTGCCGACCATGGCTTTACGCCAACTGCTATTGCTGCACGACTCACATACGCAAGTGCACCAGATTCGCTGCAAGGTGCGCTTGCTGCCGGTCTTCTTGGTGGTGGTTCGCGATTCTTGGGAGTCACCGAAGACTGTGCGCATTTCCTTGCGCGCGAGTTGAAGGAAATTGGCGTTGCGCCAACAACGCAAGAAGTTTGGGACGCCGCAGCGTTGAATGCGGTGCAAAAGCAGCGTGACATTGGCAAGTTTGTTCCCGGACTTGGCCACCCTGTGCACAAGCAAGGTGACCCGCGTACACCGGTGCTGATGGCTATGGCACGCGAACAAGGTTTGTTTGGCTCGCACCTTTCATTGTTCGAAGCAATTGGCCGCGTGCATTCGCAAGTGCTGGGCAAAACCTTGCCACTGAATGGAGCGGGAGTTTGTGGTGCTGTGCTGGCCGATGCCGGAATCCCAATGGGGGTCATGCGCGGGGTAGCGCTGCTTGCTCGTTGCGCGGGTTTGTTGGGCCACCTGGTGGAAGAGCAGACCGACCCAATTGGTATTGACGTGTATATGAACGTCGACCGCAATATCGACTACCAGCCACCCAAATAGCGCGTAATCATTCGGGTATCCCTCAAATGCGGATTACTCAATAGGGAGTCCGCTCTGTGGTAATTTGTCCGTTAGTCGGACAAATCGCCGACATGAACATATGGGGGTAATTCAATATGGGAAATTCACTTGCGCCCAGCGCCTCGCAGCGTTGGCACAAATGGGTTGAAGCTCATCCAGTAGGCGGCCTCGCCGTCATTGGTTTGATCGCAACCCAACTCGGCACGTACTTCGGTTACGTGTTTCCAGCGTTCGGT
>CANKVI010000054.1 GCA_947487095.1 Acidimicrobiaceae bacterium
ATGGAACGAAGTGGATATCTTGCTGAACTTGTTGCCGAAGACACGGTTGAGTCTGCTGGTCGCGAAGAAAACGTGCAAGAACTCATTGGTGTTGCAAGTGAATTCATGCAAGTAGATGAATTCCTTGAACAAGTTGCACTCGTTGCCGACACTGATCAAATTGATTCAGAAAATCACGTCACGCTCATGACCTTGCACTCAGCAAAGGGCCTTGAGTTTCCAGTTGTTTTCATCGTTGGTGTTGAAGAAGGAATCTTCCCGCACAATCGTGCGCTCACCGACCCAGTTGAATTGGAAGAAGAGCGCAGACTTGCCTATGTAGGAATTACGCGCGCGAAGGAACGCCTAATGCTCAGTCATGCGTGGAGCAGAAGTTTGTTTGGCAACACCAACTACAACCCGCCCTCACGATTTCTTGCCGAAATTCCTGACGAACTCATTGAACGCGAAGGCAACACCGACTCGGGAGCCGATTCGCAACGCTACAGCTACCGATCGCAAGCCGACCGTGGTTATGCGCCAACAACGCGGCTCTCACGAACTGGACCAAGTGTTACTCCGACATCGAGTGCGCAATTACAAACCGAGAATCATGGCTTACGCGTTGGCGACGAAATTGTTCACCCAACTTTTGGTGAGGGAATCATTATTGACATTCGTGGTCAGGGCGAAAAAGCAGAGGCAGCCATTCGCTTCCGTCTAGTTGGCGAAAAGCATCTTTCTCTTGCGTGGGCTCCCTTGAAAAAATCGGGTCAATAAGTTCGTTAGGGCGTTACGGGGTTCATAGTTCCCCGCAAGTCAATGAGCAATGTTGACTTATTTTCAACGATGGGACGAACGTCGGTTGGTGGCATGAGTTGTTCAACCGACAGCGTGCGACCTTCACAGTCGGTAAATGTGTGCGTCTTTTCAATTTGAGTAACGAGACATGCATCTGTTCGGTCGGCAGGGTATGCGTAGTACACCTGCCATCCCTTTGCCACGTCGGTGCCGTTGTGCTCAATCACGATTGATCGCTTGCCCAACGGGTCGCGAAGGTCTGGGTATAACACTGGACCGCTCTCAGAAATTGATTTGGCGATGTCTGCAACTTCACCAACTACAAATGTTCTGTCGCCAGTTGCGGTAGTCACCTCGGTGTTATTAGTGACGTATGTCGCCATCAGCCACGTCACCCCAAATAATGCGGCGAAAAAGATGATGCCCCCGGCGATCGGCAATACCGCACGGGCAAAGGGGGAACTCGGCCTTCCGAACATGCCTTAAGTGTTGCCGATACGGCCTTGCGATGCCTATTTCTTGGGCGGTTTGGTGGGTTGGTATCGGTCACGTCTGAGGGCGTAGGGTTCTGTAGTCGTGAAACGTCCTTACCGCGTTGTAGTGGCCAAGCCTGGTCTAGATGGCCATGATCGAGGCGCCAAAACCATAACTCGTGCTTTGCGCGACCATGGTTTCGAAGTGATCTATACAGGGCTGCATCAGTTGCCTGAGCAAATTGCAGAGACTGCTTTGCAAGAAGACGTCGATGCAGTTGGTTTGTCATTGTTGTCGGGAGCGCATCTCACGTTGTTTCCGCGAGTAATGGAAGAACTTCGTTCGCGAAATCTAGGTGATGTTTTGGTGTTTGGTGGGGGAGTGATTCCCGATGCCGATGCACGTGAATTGCGCAATCAAGGTGTTGGCGAAATATTTGGACCTGGTTCATCGTTGAAAGACATCGCAAGTTGGCTTGAGCAAGCGCTTGATGCACGCGAGCAATAACAAGAAAGAAGCACATGGATCTTTTCGAGTATCAAGGCAAACAGTATTTTGCAAAATACAACATTCCGGTTTCGGCTGGTGGTGTTGCACTCACTGTGGATGAAGCAGTTGCCGAAGCCGAGAAGGCTCAGTACCCGGTCGTTGTGAAAGCCCAAGTGCAAGTTGGTGGTCGTGGCAAGGCAGGCGGAATCAAGCTGGCAACGAATGCCGACGAAGTTCGGTTGCACGCAGGAAACATTTTGGGCATGGACATTAAGGGCCATGTTGTGAAGCGCGTATGGATCGAACACGCATCAGACATTGTCGAGGAGTACTACGCATCGTTCACGCTTGATCGCGCAGCGAAACAGCATCTCCTCATGCTGTCGGCTCAAGGAGGAGTTGACATTGAAGATGTTGCGGCGAAAGATCCAACAGCAATCGTGAAACTACACATCAACCCCATCAATGGTTTGTCGCTTGCCACTGCGCGTCAAGCATCAGTTGATGCAAAGATTCCAGAGAAGGCGCTCGACGGAGTTGCTGACATGTTGGTGAGATTGTACGAATGCTTCACCAAGGGCGACTGCGACCTTGCTGAAATCAACCCATTGATTTTGAAGCCAACTGGCGAAGTGCATGCTCTTGACGCAAAAGTAAGCCTCGATAGCAATGCGGCCTTCCGTCACCCTGAGTGGGAGGAGTATGCAGCAACGGAAGAACTTGATGCTCGCGAACAGCTTGCTCGTGAAAAGAACCTGCAATACATCGGTCTTGATGGAACCGTGGGAATCATTGCCAACGGTGCTGGTCTCGCGATGAGCACCCTGGACGTGGTGAACCAAGTTGGCGGCAGTGCAGCGAACTTCCTCGACATTGGCGGCGGAGCAAACGCAGAACTGATGACCGCTGCGCTCGAAGTAATCAACTCAGACGCCAAAGTGAAGAGCATTTTCATCAATATTTTCGGTGGCATTACCCGTGGTGAAGAAGTAGCCAAAGGAATTGTTGAGGCCGTGAAGCGCGTAACACTTCGCGCACCAATTGTTATTCGCCTTGATGGCACCAATGCCGAAGAGGGCCGCAAAATTCTTGCTGAGGCAGGCATTCCAGATTCACAGCTCACCAGTCGACCAACCATGCTCGAAGCTGCTCGCGCTGCTGTCGCGTTGGCAAAGTAAGGAACCGTCATGGCAATTTTCGTAGATCAAAACACCAAGGTCATCGTTCAAGGTTTGACTGGCGGACAAGGACGTTTCCACGGATTGCGAAACAAGGCGTACGGCACTCAAGTTGTGGGTGGAGTCACTCCTGGCAAAGCTGGTCAAGAAGTTGAAGGAATTCCTGTTTTCGACTCAGTTGAAGATGCAGTAAAGGCAACAGGTGCTACTGCGTCATTTATTGCAGTGCCACCAAAAGCGGCACCAGCAGCAATCCTTGAAGCCGCCCGAGCAGGTATCGGGTTTGTTGTGTGCATCACCGAAGGAATTCCAGCTCAAGACGAAGCACGCGTTTATGCAACATTGCAGCGCGACTTTCCTGCAACACGACTTCTTGGTCCAAACTGCCCAGGCATTATTAGCCCGGGGAAATGCAACATTGGAATTACTGCTGGAGAGATTGCTCAGTTGCCAACAGCATCTGGTCCAAACGTTGGAATCGTTTCACGTTCGGGAACACTCACATATCAAGCGTTGTACGAGTTGAAGCAACAGGGAATTGGCGTCAGCACATGTGTTGGAATTGGTGGTGACCCAGTTCCTGGAACGTCATTTGTTGACTGCCTGGCAGAGTTTCAAGCAGACCCAGAGACCCACGCCATTATCATGATTGGTGAAATTGGTGGATCAGCAGAAGAAGAAGCAGCTGAATTCATTACCAACCATGTAACGAAGCCAATGAGCGCATACATAGCAGGAGTTACTGCACCAGCAGGCAAGAAGATGGGCCACGCAGGTGCGATTGTCTCTGGTGGTAAGGGAACGGCCCAAGGCAAAATGGACGCATTGCGTATGGCTGGCGTGAAGATTGGACTCAATCCAACTGAGGCTGGCTCGCTGATGGCCGAAATTGTAAATAACCTTCGTTAAGTGAATCGCCCCCAACAATCCATTTCGTATTTGCCAGGTCTTGATGGCTTGCGTGCGATTGCCGTTTTGGCAGTGGTGGTGTATCACGCCAATAAGAACTGGTTACACGGAGGATTCCTCGGGGTAGAAGTGTTCTTCGTGATCAGTGGATATCTGATCACGCTGTTATTGCTTACCGAGTCGGAGCAACACGGAAGAATTAACTTCCGCGCATTTTGGATGCGCCGAGCACGTCGATTGTTGCCAGCAATGTGGACGCTGCTCTTAGGCGTCACGATTTATTGTTCGCTGTTTGAGCGAGAAGAATTAGGAAAGCTTCGTGGAGACGTCATTGCTGCACTCATTTACGTATTCAACTGGTTCAAAATCTGGGCAGGCGATTCATACTTCGATGCCAGCGCACTAGACCCACTTCGACACCTATGGTCACTTGCGGTTGAAGAACAGTTCTATTTGATATGGCCTGTACTAATTGCCGTGGTGCTGAAGAGATATGGGCGCCGTCCAGCAAAGTTGGGTGTCATCTTCCTTGGAATTTCGGTAGCAATCGCAATGTATGTTGCAACAACGTATGCCGCTGGTGTTCGTGGTACGCCAATTGAAACCCCTGAGCAATACATTTCACTATTCGGTCATGCCGTCTCGCGTCTGGACTTCTTGTTCTTAGGAACTATTGGTCGCTCTGGTGGTCTGTTCTTGGGTGCCGCATTGGCGTTTTGGTTCCGTCCAGACATGTTCACAGGTTCAAACAATTCAAGCGATCGTTACGTTGTTTCAGCATTTGCGTTTGCTGGAACCGCAGGTCTTGCATACATGATGTGGACATTCCGCGATGTGGTGTTTGTTGCCGAAACTGGTGGAGTTCGCGGCTATGACCCATTGTTCCAGGGTGGGTTCTTGCTTGTCGGTGTTGCAACGTGCGCAGTCATCACTGCTGCGGTGCACCCGCACTCGTTTATCGGTAACACAGTGCTCGGTAATCCTGTATTCACATTCATTGGACGTCGTTCGTATGGTTTGTACTTGTTTCACTGGCCGGTGTTTCAGTTGTACCGCAAAGTTGCAAGCAATAACTTGACTCTTCTCCAATTTGTTTTATTGTTTGCCGTAATTCTGATGCTCACCGAATTGTCGTATCGC
This sequence comes from Acidimicrobiaceae bacterium, assembly GCA_947487095.1. Next base: position 4,971 of record CANKVI010000054.1, read on the forward strand.
TTTATCGAAATGCCGGTACGCGAAGGACGGCTTGGAGAGGCGTGGCATAAGTTGCGGTTCCCGCGAACTGATGCTGACACGGACCGCCGCAACAAAGTGATTGCACTTGGCGCAGTTGCTGCAGTGCTTCCAGTGTTTTCCATCGTCAGTTTGGCAATCGGAACAGGCGAGGGAAAAATTGCAGAGAGCATTAAGAGCGGCGAAGGCGCAGTGCAAAACCTGCTTGGAACAACGGTTGCACCAGATCCAAACGTCACCACGATTCCAGGAACACAGACCACAACGCTGGACGGACAACAAATTCCAATCCTTGCAATTGGCGACTCGGTCATGTTGGGTGCTGCGCAAATTCTCACCGAACGCGGAATCACGGTTGATGCGCTGAAGAGTCGTCCATTTAGGCAGGCTTTGGAAATTGCAAACTATGTGAAGTCAATTAATCGACTTGGTGAGTTCGTAATCATCCACCTAGGCACGAATAACTACGTTGACCAGAAGACACTGGATGAAATCATGGTCCCGTTGAAAGACGTCGATTTAGTGCTCTTCATCACGGCGCATGTTCCCACGAGAGCGTGGCAAGACCCGAATAATGAATTGGTTCGCGCCATGCCAAATGCATTCGGAAACGTGAAGGTTTTGGACTGGTATCAAATTGCCGAGGAGCACCCCGAATATCTCTACGGCGACAAAGTTCACTTAAATAATGAAGGCCAAAAGGTCTACGCCGATCTCATCATGCAAGCAATAGGGAAGTAAGGTTTTTGACATGACAACTCCAGTTCGTATTGCAATTACCGGTGCTGCCGGACAAATCGGTTACAGCTTGCTCTTCCGTATTGCATCAGGTGCAATGCTCGGACCAGACACCCCGGTTATTTTGCAGCTGCTTGAAGTAACCCCTGCGCTTGGAGCGCTTGGTGGCGTGAAGATGGAACTCGATGACTGTGCGTTCAGCCCGCTGGTGGATGTCATCTGCACAGATGATGCCAATCTTGCTTTCGGTGATGCTGACATCGCCATGTTGGTTGGCGCTATGCCTCGCAAAGATGGCATGGAACGCTCAGATCTCTTGTCAGCAAACGGTGGAATTTTCAAACCACAAGGTCAAGCGATTAGCGCAAATGCAAAAAAGAACGTGAAGGTCCTTGTTGTTGGTAATCCAGCAAACACCAACTCGCTTATCGCTATGCACAATGCGCCAAATATTGATCCACGTCAGTTCACTGCAATGACGCGCCTCGATCACAATCGCGCTGTGAGTCAGTTGGCGCAAAAAGTTGGTCGACCAGTCACCTCTGTGAAGAAAATGACAATCTGGGGCAATCACTCAACCACCCAATACCCGGACCTGTTTCACGCTGAAGTTGATGGCAAGAATGCTGCACAGTTGATCAACGATCAGCAGTGGATCGAAGACACCTACATTCCAAC
>CANKVI010000055.1 GCA_947487095.1 Acidimicrobiaceae bacterium
CCAACTGCGCATATTTTCACTACACATCTACAGTAAAGGGTATGAAAATTCTTGTCATTACCGCGCACCCTGATGATGTCGACTTTGGTGCCGGTGGAACAGTGGCCACGTGGGTTTCTGAGGGTCACGAAGTGGTGTACTGCCTGGTTACTGACGGGCAGGCTGGCGGATCTGACAACACCATTACTCGCGAAGAAATGGCGCGTATTCGCCGACGCGAGCAAACTGCAGCGGCCAATATTCTTGGCGTTACCGAACTGCACTGGCTTGGGTTTTCCGACGGTGCTGTTGTTCCCGACTTGAACTTGCGCCGCGAAATCAGCGCAGTCATTCGTATGGTCAAACCTGATCGCGTACTTACACAGTCTGCAGAACGCAGATATGACCGCATCTACGCATCACACCCCGATCATTTGGCAACAGGCGAAGCTGCGCTATGTGCTGTATACCCAGATGCACGAAATGAGTTTGCATTCCCTGAACTATTGAGTGAACGTGGACTTGCGCCGCACAGTGTTCCGGAAACGTGGATCATGGCTGGACCGAACCCAAAACATTTCGTCGATACCACTGACATGCTTGAAAAAAAGATTGAAGCACTGCTGTGTCATGCAAGTCAGCATCAAGAACCCGCAGAACTACCTATGCGAATGCGCGGATGGGGTGAGCAAATTGCTCAAGCAGGAGGTTTACCTGCGGGAAGAACTGCCGAAGCGTTCTTAGTTGTAGATACGAAATAGTTCTTCGCTACGGAAGAACAGTTGTTTCAGTTGGCACGGTGATTGCCGCAGGATCAACGGTGGTTTCAACAGGAATCGTTGTTTCCACAACAGTGGTTTCTGGCGGAACGGTTACAGGCGGATCGGTTTTCACTACATCTGGAATAGTGACGTACGTATAGTTCTTCGCAGGCTGAGGTTGACCAAGCCAGAATGCGAACGACACCAAGAAAATCAGAACTGAAAACAAAGTTGAATTTCGTGGTCGACGTAACTTCATGCCGTTACCCCTCCGCTCACCTTGATTGCCGCATACGTGCTGCGAAGTTCTGCAGCAATACGGCGGCGCAGTTCACGCTCAACTTTCCATTGTTGAACTGGTAGCGAACGCCCCGCAACACGTACTTCAACATCGGATTCACCCAAATTGTCTACGCCTTGCACGCTTGGAACTTCGATCAACATTTCTGCAAACTTTGGATCACGAGCCATTTCCGCACAAACACGGTCAATGCGAATGATCTCTTTTTCAATATCGCTTTCACGTGGCAGAGGAACTGTCACGAGAACGCGTGACCAGTCGCGCGACATGTTCACGTTTTGCCGTAACTGTCCATTGGCAATACTGATGAGGTCGCCATCAAAGGTGCGAATCTTTGTTACTCGAAGCGTGACTTCCTCTACTCGACCTTCTGCCCAACCCACGATGCCGAATGGTCCAAGGCGCACAATGTCACCAACACCAAATTGACGCTCCGCAATGATGTACAAACCAGCGATGATGTCGCCCACCATTTGTTGAGCACCAAAACCCAAGCCAGCACCTGCAACGGAACCGAGAAATACCAATGCAGATGGTGGCAAATTGAGCCGCAAGAAGACCGAAGTGGTAGCTACGGCAATAACGATGAAATTGATGCCCCAGCGCAATGCCCCAACTACCGCTGCGCGATGTGCTCCTGTTGACAGGGCAGATAGGTCCGAGTTGTCAGGGTTCCGGTTCTTAACGCTCAATATTTGCTGATCAGCAAGGAACGCGACCAAGCGCATCACCACGTGAGCGCCAGAGATGAACATGATGATCGCAACGAGGTCGACTCGGATCCACTGGGAAACAGTGTCCTCGTTGGTTGCTGCAATCAAAACGGTTAATGAATTCATCGATACAAGACTACGAGAACCACAGGTGTCGACGGTGGCATGGCACACTTGAAACATGGACACTGAAATCAGCAAATTACGCAGGCTTAACCTCATAGCGGGATTGCTTCATCTCGCATCCCTAATCGGAATAATCGCACTTTCTAATGACGCCGCCATGCCGGTGCGTGCCACGTACCTCACCGATGCCCCAACGCTTGATGCGTTCTCCGACCCCGTGCACCTGTTCAACCTCAACATCAGTTGGATGATCGGCGCATTTCTGGCGCTGTCAGCCTTCTTTCATTTTTTAATCATCAGCCCAAAGTTCTTTCCTCGATATAGCGCCGGACTTGCTGCTCGACACAACTACTTCCGCTGGGTTGAGTATTCAATTTCGTCATCACTCATGATCGTGGTCATCTTGCAGCTCAACGGAGTTGCCGATTACATCGCACTGTCTGGCATGTTTGGCGTGAACGCATCAATGATTCTGTTCGGATGGCTGCAGGAAAAGTATGCAAAGCCAGGAAGCGGAGACATGCTCCCGTTCTATTTCGGCTGCATTGCTGGAATCGTTCCATGGATCATGATTGCGATCAACACCCTTTCACCAAAGGGGCCAGCCGAGTCGGCAACACCAGGTTTCGTGTACGGAATTGTGATTTCACTCTTCGTACTGTTCAACAGTTTTGCACTTGTGCAGTGGAAGCAATACAAGGCCAAGGGCAAGTGGGCAAACTACTTGTACGGCGAACGTGCCTACATCGTGCTCAGTCTCGTTGCTAAGTCTGCACTCGCTTGGCAGATCTTCTCTGGCGCGCTAGCTGTTTAGAACGACTACAGAGTTCGGCGACGCTGAACAACCACGTACGCAACTCGTGCTAGGCCAGCAAGAATAACCACGATGACGATCCACTGAAATGTGGCAACAACGGGTTCTACCCGCTCCCAATTCTCTCCGAGAACTGCACCAGCACCGACAAGCGCAATGTTCCATACCAAGCTGCCTAAGAATGTGTATGCGATATACGGAATGAGTTTCATTCGGCGGAAGCCTGCAGGTATCGACACCACAGAGCGGATCAGCGGAACACAGCGCCCAACCAAAACGGCGCTCATTGCATGACGATCAAACCATTCTTCGGCACGAGTTAAATCGGCCTCGCGAATCTGTACCCACTTGCCGAACCTGCGAGTGAATGCGTGCAGTCGCTCGTCTCCAATAACTGCTGCGATCCAATACATGATGAGTGCACCGATAACCGACCCAACCGTTGCGGCCAGGATCATCAAGACAACTGATTCACTTCCTTGTTGGGCTACAAACCCTGCAAATGGCAGAACGATCTCAGACGGAATCGGCGGAAAGATATTTTCAAGCACCACCAGTAGTGCAACGCCGAGATAGCCAAGTTGTTCAATTACATCCTGAACCCACGTTGCAAGCGAACTCAACAAGTCAGCAACTACTAACGACTGAGTTCTTTGCGATTCTTAAATTTTGACGCGCGGTAGTCCTTGTTCATCAATGCAATGACATCAATCGAGATTTCCTTAGGGCATGCTGCAGAGCATTCGCCGTGGTTCGTGCATGATCCGAAGTATTCATCCATCGTTTCAACCATTGCTTCCGTGCGCTTAAACCGCTCGGACTGACCTTGTGGCAAGAAGTTGAGGTGTGAAATCTTGGCTGCAGTAAACAAACTGGCTGCGCCATTTGGACACGCTGCTACACAAGCACCGCAACCGATACATGCAGCAGAGTCCATCGCTGCATCTGCAACCGGCTTTGGAATTGGAATGAGGTTTGCATCTGGAGCACCACCAGTTGCAGCAGTAATAAAGCCGCCAGATTCAATAATGCGATCAAAGGCACTGCGATCGACCATGAGGTCTTTGATGATTGGGAATGCCGTTGCTCGCCAAGGCTCAATCACGATGGTGTCGCCGCTCTTGAACGTACGCATGTGCAACTGACAGGTTGTTGTTGCCTTTTGCGGACCGTGTGCAACACCGTTAATCATGAGTGAGCACGTGCCACAAATTCCTTCGCGGCAATCGTGGTCAAACACCACGGCTTCTTTGTTCTCAGTGATCAAACCTTCGTTCAACACGTCAAGCATTTCAAGGAATGAAGCCTCATCACTGATTTCGTCAATAGTGTAGTTCTCGAAATGTCCCTTGTCGGTTGGGCCAGATTGGCGCCATACCTTCAGCGTGAGATTCTTCAGATGGCTCACTTGTAGCTCCTTGTTGCAAGATGAATTGATTCAAATACCAAATCTTCGGTGTGACGCTGAGGCTTCATTGCATCGCCAGTCCACTCCCATGCAGCAACATGGCAATAGTCCTCGTCGTTACGTTGCGCTTCGCCTTCTTCCGTTTGGTACTCAGAACGGAAGTGCGCTCCACAGCTTTCTTCGCGTGTTAGGGCGTCTTGGCACATTGCCATTCCCAACTGGAAGAAATCGTCAACGCGACCGGCCTTTTCAAGCGTCTGGTTGGTGCTGTCGCCAGTTCCCGTTACACGCAAGTCGGTCTTGAATTCTTCGTATAGTGCTGGCAAATCGGTGAGTGCTTGTTGCAAACCTTCACGCGTGCGTTCCATACCGCATTCGTTCCAAATGATCTTGCCGAGTTCACGATGGAACCAATCTGGTGAACGCTTTCCCTTCACCGCTAGGTATCCGTTGTAACGAGCACTTGCTTCCGACTCTGCTTGCTTGAACGCTGGGTGATCAGTGCCTGGAATGGTCTTGCCCAACAGTGATGAAAGTTGATTGCTGATGGTGTACGGCAACACGAAATAACCGTCTGCCAAACCTTGCATCAACGCCGAAGCACCAAGACGGTTTGCACCGTGATCAGAGAAGTTTGCTTCTCCTGCTGCATACAAACCAGGAATCGTGGTCATCAACTCGTAGTCCACCCACAGACCGCCCATGGTGTAGTGCGTTGCTGGGTAAATACGCATTGGTGTCTTGTACGGGTCTTCACCAGCGATGCGCTCATACATTTGGAACAAGTTGCCGTAACGCTCTTCAACAACTTCACGACCAAGTCGATTAATGGCTGCTGAGAAGTCGAGGTTCACGCCATTTTTCAGTGGTCCAATTCCTTGACCCTTGTCGACAAGACGCTTTGCTGCACGTGAAGAAATGTCGCGCGGAGCCAAGTTGCCATAGGACGGATACAAACGCTCGAGGAAGTAATCGCGTTCGTCTTCGGGAATTTGATCTGCCTGACGATTGTCATCTGCACGCTTTGGCACCCACACTCGACCGTCGTTGCGCAGCGACTCACTCATGAGAGTGAGCTTCGACTGCGTTTCGTCAGCCTGTGGAATGCAGGTTGGGTGAATCTGTGTGTAGCACGGGTTTGCAAATAACGCGCCGCGGCGGTGTGCACGCCATGCGGCTGTGACGTTGCAGTTCATTGCGTTTGTCGACAAGAAGAACACGTTTCCGTATCCACCAGTTGCCAACACCACTGCGTGGGCGGCGTGCGATTGAATTTCACCTGTCAGCAAGTCGCGCACAACAATGCCGGCACATCGACCGTCAATGGTGACGGTGTCAATCAGCTCGGTGCGGTTGAACAAACGCACACCACCAAGACCAACTTGGCGAGCCATTTGCTGGTACGCGCCAATAAGCAATTGCTGGCCTGTTTGACCACGCGCGTAGAAAGTACGGCTTACCTGCGCGCCACCGAAGCTGCGGTTGTCAAGCAATCCACCGTATTCACGGGCAAATGGAACACCTTGCGCAACCATCTGGTCGATGATGTCGACTGACACTTGTGCCAATCGATGCACGTTTGCTTCGCGCGAACGGAAGTCCCCACCTTTGATGGTGTCTTGGAACAAACGATTAATGCTGTCACCGTCACCTTGATAGTTCTTGGCGGCGTTAATTCCACCTTGGGCCGCAATGGAGTGTGCGCGACGCGGCGAGTCGTGAAATGTGAAGGCATCAACTTGATAACCAAGTTCGGCAAGAGTTGCCGCAGCGGATGCGCCTGCAAGTCCGGTTCCAACAACAATGATCTTGAACTTGCGCTTGTTGTTTGGGTTTACAAGTTTTGCGTTTGCTTTGTAGTTGTCCCACTTTTCATGCAATGCACCAGCTGGGATTTTGGAGTTAAACGTGTTCATAAGTCCTACTTCACAATTCCTGCGATAACCGCAATTGGGAATGACACATTGCCTACAACAACAATGGTTGCAAAACCTGTTGCAAAACCGCGGCGCCAATTATTGAATCGTGGATTGTTCCAACCAAGCGACTGGAAGATGCTCCACGCTCCGTGGAACAGGTGAATGCCGAGCAAAATGTTGGCGAGTATGTAAAACGCTGAAACGATTGGTCGATCCA
>CANKVI010000056.1 GCA_947487095.1 Acidimicrobiaceae bacterium
TTCTCAACCCGATTACGTGGGCAGTTGATCTCGGGCTGAACATCACGGAATCTTTCATCAGCTGGCTTCCCTGGTTTATTCCACCAGTAGTGGTATTTGCCATTATTGCCCGGCGCAAAAAGTGGGTCATGGCTAGCTTTGCCGCATTCGCTGTGGTGTATCCGGGTCTTGTTGGTGTGTGGCAGGAAAGCATCGAGACCATTTCGCTCATGGCGGTTTCTGTTGGAATCTGCATACTGTTGGGCGTTCCCATTGGTGTGTGGACGGCACTAAACAAACGCGCCGAATCAATCTTGCGCCCCATTCTGGACGCCATGCAAACCGTTCCCGCAACGGTGTATCTCATCCCTATTGTGTTGCTCTTCGGTATCGGCAAAGTTCCTGCAGCAATTGCAACAGTGGTGTATGCGCTTCCACCCATGATTCGACTTACATCATTAGGCGTTCAACAAGTACCGCGCTCAGCAATTGAAGCTGGGCAAATGTTTGGCGCAACAAAGCGACAAATTCTTTCACGCATTCAGTTGCCACTTGCCGTTCCATCAATCGTTGCCGGAATCAATCAAACCGTCATGATGGCTCTGGGCATCGTGGTCATTGCAACACTTGTCGGTGCAGGCGGTCTTGGTCAGGAAATCAATCAAACCGTTCGCCAACTTTCACCAGGTCGCGGGCTTGTTGTCAGCCTTGCAGTGGTTGCTGTTGCCTTTGTTCTTGACCGCGTAAGTATGGCACTCATTTCACACCCCGGATCCAGCACAGTCAAAACCTCTCGGAAAGCAATGATCAGTTTTGTTGCCGCACTTGTTCTTGCAACGTTCATCGGGCGAATCTTTGGTTGGCACCAATTCCCACTTTCATTCGGAACATCATTTGCTGATCCAATTGATACTGGCGTGAATTGGTTCCGCGATACCTTTTCGTTTATTACACGGCCGTTCAATGACTTCATTGTTCGCGATGTACTCATCCGCACTCAGAAATTGCTGAACAACACGTTGTCGTGGCAGATGATTGTTTTCGCTGCAACGGTCCTTGCCTATGTTGTCGCGGGATGGAAAATGGCTGTCACCACTGCTGTCGGAGTTCTTACCATCGGACTTACTGGACGTTGGCTTGATGCCGTTGACACGCTTTCGCAAACTGTGGTTGCAGTGATTCTCTCTGTACTCATTGCACTTCCAATCGGAGTCTGGCTTGGTAGACGTCCGGGGGCCGAAGCAGCGCTCTCGCCAATTTTAGATTCATTGCAAACTATTCCCCCGCTGATCTACGCAATTCCATTTGTCATGATTTTCACCGTTGGGCCGGTGCCCGGTGTGGTTGCCGCGGTGGTCTACGCAATTCCCCCAGGAATTCGACTCACCTCACTCGGCATTCGCCAAGTGAATAAAGAATCAATCGAAGCTGCAACAACATTTGGCGCAACTGACCGCCAAGTTCTGTGGGGTGTACGCATTCCACTTGCGATGCCAAGCATCATTTTGGCGATCAACCAAATGGTCATGATGGTGCTCGCTATGGCCATCATTGCTGGAATGGTTGGCGGTGGCGGCTTGGGTTACCGGTCAATCGAAGCGTTGACTGGAGCAAATAAAGGCCTTGGCGCGGAAGTTGGCGTTGCAATCGTGATTATGGCAACGATCTTGGATCGCTTGACGCAAGCGACTGCAAAGCGGTTACAAGCACCGGCAGCGATTTAGCAACGACTATTTAGTTGGAAACGCGCCGAGCATTTTTGCTGCAGACAACGTGTTTTCCAACAAACAACCAATCGTCATCGGGCCCGTTCCACCAGGCATTGGTGTAATTGCACCAGCCACTGCCTGAACCGCATCAAAGTCTACGTCGCCAACTATTTTTGCTTCCTCGCGTGACACTCCAACATCAATCACAGTTGCGCCAGGCTTGACATGATCTGCGGTGATCAGCCGAGCAATTCCAACGCATGACACGATGATGTCGGCTTCGCGACAATATGCCTTCAAATCTTCAGGTGAAGTGTGCGAATGCGTACACGTTGTTGTGGCATCGCCACCTTTGCGCAGAAACAACACCAGCTGGGGCAAACCAGTGAGCGTTGAACGTCCGATAACAACTACACGCTTTCCTTTTGTGGGAATTTCGTAGCGCTCAAGCAAACGCATTACACCAAGCGGCGTGCATGGTGCGTGACCAGGAAGTCCACGCAAGAGACGACCCATGCTGCGTTCAGTCAGTCCATCAACATCTTTTTCAGGTGGCAACAATGCAAGCACTGGTTCGGCGTCAAGATGCTTCGGCAACGGCAACTGAACCAAAATTCCATGCACCGTTGGGTCTGCTGCAAGTCTGCGCACTTCTGCTTCAACTTGTTCTTGAGTTGCATCATCTTCAAGATGCACACCAACCGAAATCATTCCGGCCTCTTGTGCTTTCTTGTGCTTGCTTGCCACATAAATATGACTTGGCTTATCGCCACCAACCAGCACCGTTGCCAAGCACACTGCCGGTGAACCAGCAGCCTCGATTTCTTTACGCAATCGCGCAACGGTTTCGTCACGCAAGTTGTTGCCATCCATCAAGATGGCGCCACCCGGCGTGCGCTTATATTCGGTGCTCATGAAAGACCGACGATTTCGCCGTTCTCATCAAAGTCGATGATTGCTGCGGCTGGCTTGGTTCCAAGCCCTGGCAATGTGCGCATGTCGCCACAAATTGGATACACGAAGCCTGCACCAACCGATGCGCGAACTTCGCGAACGTTGAGTGTGTGGCCCTTCGGTGCACCCTTCAATGAAGCATCGCCCGAGATGGACAAGTGGGTCTTAGCAATGCAGACCGGTAGATGACCGAAACCGTTGTCGGTGTAGTTCTTCAACTGCTTCGTAGCAAGGGCCGAATAGGTGACGTTTGCAGCGCCGTAAATGGTCTTAGCAACAGTCTCAATCTTTTCCTTGAGTGAGGCATCGTCGGTGTAGAGCATGTGGAAGTTGTTCTTCTCGTTGCATGCTTCTTCAACTGCTTTAGCCAATTCGACTGCACCTGCTCCACCGTCTGCGAAGTGTGTGCACAAAGCAACTCTCGCCCCTGCAGACAAGGCAATCTTGCGAATTGCTTCGTGCTCTGAAGCATGGTCGGTTGGGAATGAGTTGATAGCAACTACTGGAACTACGCCGTGGGCCTTGACGTTTTCGATTTGTGCGCGCAAGTTTTCGCCACCCGACTCAACGTCTGCTGGGTTTTCTGCGAGCAAGTCTGGAGGCAATGCTTTTCCAGCAACGATCTTGTACTTACCGGAGTGAGCCTTCAATGCGCGCACTGTTGTTACCAACACTGCTGCGTCTGGGGTCATGCCCGAGTAACGGCACTTGATGTTGAAGAAGCGCTCTGCACCCATGTCGGCGCCGAATCCTGCTTCGGTGATGAGGTAATCACCACAGTGAATGCCGATCATGTCACCGATGATGGATGAGTTACCGTGCGCAATGTTTCCGAATGGACCTGCGTGCACGATTACCGGAGTGTTCTCCAATGTCTGCAAGAGGTTTGGCTTAATTGCATCGCGCATGATGACCGACATTGAGCCTGCAGCGCTGAGCTGCTCTGCAGTTACCGGTTCACCCTTGGTGTTGTAACCAACAACGATGCGAGCGAACCGCTTACGCATGTCTTCAAGTGATGTTGACAACGCGAGAATTGCCATCACTTCTGACGCTGCTGTGATGTCGAATCCAGTTTGACGAACAACGCCGTCTTCCTTGGTTCCAAGACCAACAATGATGTTGCGCAATGAACGATCGTTTACGTCGATTACTCGTCGCCATGTGATGTTGTCCATGTCAAGATCAAGTTCGTTGCCCTGATGCAGATGGTTGTCCACCATTGCTGACAAGAGGTTGTGTGCTGCGGTTACCGCGTGGAAGTCGCCGGTGAGGTGCAAGTTGAGTAGCTCCATTGGAATTACTTGGCTGTAGCCACCACCTGCAGCGCCACCCTTAATTCCAAAGGTTGGTCCCATTGACGGCTGACGAAGACTGATGATTGCGTTTTTGCCGATGTGCTTGAACGCTTGTCCGAGACCAACAGTTGTTGTGGTCTTACCTTCGCCGAGTGGCGTTGGGGTGATTGCCGTAACGACGACATACTTTGCTTTGGGACGTGACTTCAATTCATCGATCGCGTCAAGACTGATTTTCGCAAGGCTCTTGCCGTAAGGCTCAAGCAAATGTTCGCCAATCCCCATCTGGGCAGCGATGTCCTTCAATGGCAATGGCTTACCCTGGCGCGCAATTTCGAGATCTGATGGAAACGACATTCTGGAGACTCCCCGTTCAATGGCCACCGCGTGGCGATTTGGTCGCACCACTATATAGGAGTCAGAGCGCCTGATATATGACAAACCCCATATGGATTTGCCCATCATTTCCTGCATTTCCTGCAATAGTTGGAGCACATGAGCACAAGCTTGCCCATCATCGATATTTCGTCGTTGCGAACTGGTTCGCACGACCCCAATTACGGCAAGGCCTCGGGCGACCTATTTGCGGCACTCAGCGAAATCGGTTTCGCCATCGTGGTTGGCCATGGAGTCGATCCTCAGATCACCGCGAACATGCGTGCAGCTGTGAAGGCAGTATTTGATGCACCGCGCGAAACGTTGCAGCGCAACATGGTGGCCAAGGGCAACTATCGCGGATTCGTGCCGCTTGGCTATTTCACTCCCAATTCTGGAAAAGGGAAAGCCGACCAATACGAAGCGTGGAAGTTGCACTACGAGACAGATGCGAACGACCCCATTCGAACTCAATGCGACTTGTATGGCCCAAATGTGTGGCCGGCTATCGATGAAGATGTTCGCACGCCAATCATGAATTACTGGCATGCATTAGATGAAGTCAGTGAAACACTGATCATTGCTTTGTGCGAACAACTCGGTGTGAACCCGAACGTGCTGTTGTCGTGCATGACCATGCCGCTTACCAACATGACCCTGTTGAATTATCCACCTGTCGAACCACAAGCAGACACATGGGGAATCCACCCTCATAAAGATTTCAATTTGCTCACGCTGCTCGCTCATGATCCAATTGGCGGACTTGAGGTGCGCACACGCAACGATGAATGGATAAACGCACAGTGCCCAGAAGATGGCATGGTGCTCAACGTTGGCGACATGCTGGAACTGTGGAGCGGCGGCAGGTTGTTGTCTACCCCACACCGCGTTTTTAACAAGTCGGGCAAACCGCGACAATCATTCCCCTACTTTTCTAAACCACGGTGGGATGTTGTGGTGCAACCACTTGTTGAACCACTTGCAGAGTTTGACCGAGTGCCATTGCATGTCGGTACATCTGCTGCAGACATTTGGTATTCAAATTGGCCAGACACATCGAGCACTGACCCAGCGCAAGTGCTCGGAAAATTTGATTAGTTATTTTGGAAGCGGCGAACCAAGTCGCTTCCGCACTGCTTGATTCATTTCATCATCAAAACCGCGAACATGTTTTTCGCATAGCTCTGCAGCGGTGTCACCATCACCCATTGCAAGTCGCTCAAACATTTCACCGTGTTCTTGCACAGCGTGCTTCATGTCGGCAACGTCTGCAATGTACAAATGCCACAAGCGATCGCTTTGCGCGTACATCATGTCGAGTGTTGCGGTAAGAAAACGATTGCCCGCTGCATCCCACACAATTTCGTGACAACGACGGTCGATCTTCATGAGGTCGTCATTCGTTGCACTCGGCTCTTCTGCCCGTGCAAGCACGCGCGCCATTTCGTCCCAATGGTCTTGCCTTCCGCGCTTGGCAGCAAGTCGCATGGCGTATGGCTCGAGCAATGCGCGGGTCTCGTACAACATGCTGAGTTCCATCACGTCAATTCCCGACACCAACATGCCGCGACGCGGGATGACCGTGACGAACTGGTCCCGAGCCAGACGCTGGAGTGCCTCACGAATTGGGGTGCGACCGATGCCCAACTGGCCTTGCAGGGTCTCCTCTTTAATAACGTCGCCGGGGGCCAATTCGAGGCGGACGATCTTGTTCCGGATCTCGAGGTAGGCCTGCTCGCTCAGCGAAGTACTCACGCGCGACATCATATCCCGATTTTTACGTGATGATATTGCGCTGATAT
>CANKVI010000057.1 GCA_947487095.1 Acidimicrobiaceae bacterium
CAACCACCGCGTATCACGAAGGTGTGCCCGGACATCACTTGCAGGTTGCAATCGCCACTATCAACTCAGAAAAACTCTCGCGCTTCCAACGCAATACGTTTGTGTCAGGTCATGGCGAAGGCTGGGCGCTATACGCCGAGCGCCTGATGGACGAATTCGGATTCCTAGAGAACCCTGAATATCGCTTGGGATACCTGTATGCGCAGGCATTCCGTGCCGCCCGAATCGTCATTGACACTGGAATTCATTGTGGTTTTGCAATTCCACAAAGCTCATCGTGGCACCCAGGCGAAAAATGGACCCCAGAACTCATGCTCGAATTCTTGAGCGCCCACTCTTCAAGTGACGACGAATTCAATCGCTCAGAGATCAATCGCTACCTCGGTTGGCCAGGGCAAGCCATTTCATACAAGCTTGGCGAACGCGTGTGGCTTGACCTGCGCGATGATGCCAAGAAGAAATACGGATCATCATTTGACTTGCGCAAATGGCATGCACATGCTCTCGACCTTGGCAACTTGGGTCTTGACTTATTGAAGTCAGAAATGGCGCGCTTCTAGAACTTGTTAAGGAACGACTACAACTGCCGTTCCAGGTTTTGCCCAGTCAAAAATAAATTTTGCGTCTGCGGTGCTCAATCGCAAACAGCCACTACCTAAAAACGTTCCTAGTTCTGCTTCGGTTTGTAGCGGTACGCCATTCTTCGTTGGTATTTCATGGAACCCGATATTGCCGCCATTGCGGCCAATTGCGAACCGTGTCATGAACCGAAACCTCACGCCCTCAAGTTCTTGGCTAAACGAAGACACGGATTGGTTTTTGACAAAGTATGAACCCTTTTTGGGTTGACCACGCTGGCCCGACACCAAGAAAGTGCGGATGACTTCACCTGAAGTGTTGATCACCCACACGCGCAGCTGACGGTTTGAGTACACAATCCGACGACCGTTTCCCGATTTTTTGGGAATAGCGAAAGTCGATACAGCAACAGTTGTTGTTGTAGTTGTTGCAATCGTTGTCGAAGTCGTTGTTGGAGTTGGATCAACGGCTGCATTGGCAATTCCCTGACCACCCCATGCTGATACAACAATTGCAAGAACAAGTGCTACGCGCTTCATTTCAGACCACTCAAAATCGCACGTGTTGCTGACGCCCCAATGCGACTTGCTCCGGCTTCAATCATTGCAAGTGCGTCAGCAGTAGTACGAATGCCACCACTCGCTTTAACGCCAATATCTGCACCAACAACATTTCGCATATTTCGAACTGCCTCAAGTGATGCCCCACCCACTTTGTGGAATCCGGTTGAGGTTTTTACGTAGTCAGCACCACCAGAAACACTGTGCTTGCAAGCTGCAGCAATTTGCTCACTCGACCACAATCCCGATTCCAAAATCACCTTCAAGACCACGTGTGCACCTATCGCTTTGCGAACTGCAGCAACTTCATTCTCGATGTTTGACCATTCCCCACTTGCAATCCAGCCCAGGTTGGCAACCATGTCGACTTCACTCGCCCCATCGGAGACGGCCTGGGCAGCTTCTGCTGCCTTCATGCCCGAAAGGTGATTGCCCGATGGGAATCCCACCACACTGGCAACGGGAATTCGTGTGGTTTTATGGGCAAGTGACACCCAGTTTGGGGAAACGCATACGGCGCCAACTGCCAATTCGTCGGCCTCTGCACACAAAGCAATAATGTCGGTTGCTGTTGACTCAGGAGTTAGCAATGTGTGATCAATCACCATGGCAAGCGTGGCGCGATCAAGGGCTTCCATGTCCCCCACACTACGCCAGGTGGATCAACCACATCAGTCCGACTACGGTTCATGATCGTCATGGCCACCTTGCGATTCAGTTACGGCACGATGGGTTCAGGAAAGAGCACCCTCGCTCTACAAATTCATCACAACATGTCTTCACGCGGAGTGAATGGATTACTGCTCACCAAACTTGACCGCGATGGTTCGCAAGTAACCAGCCGCCTTGGAGTTTCTGCTCCAGCGATTGACGTTTCACTAGATCTTGATTTGTTTGAGTTAACCAAAGGGCATATGCCGCTGCAGTTTCTTGTTTGTGATGAAACGCAGTTCTACTCAGTAGAGCAATGCGACCAACTCGCTCGTGTTGTGGATGAACTCGATGTTGACGTGTTTGCTTTCGGACTCATTACCGACTTCCGAGGATTGTTGTTTGATGGCACACGTCGTCTACTAGAAATTGCTGATCAACGAATTGAAATGCAGGTTGAAGCACGCTGCTGGTGTGGTGACCGAGCGAACAACAATGCCCGACTGGTGAACGGTGTCATTGTGTATGAAGGCGAAACCGTCGTTGTTGGCGATACAGACAGAACCACGAGTGAACCGTTATTTGGTGATGAGGTGCGATACGAATTGCTGTGCCGCAAGCACTACATCAACGGCGTGCTCGGACCTTCGCAATAACTTCACTCCCCACAAAAACCAGCAGCACTCCAACACAATTTCCAATCAAGTCCGTGTCCTGACGTGAGCGCAGCTCTGTGAACCATGGCTGTGCAAGTTCAACAAACACCGTCCACATAAACAGCAGTGCTAATGCACGCCGAATATTTGCGGCATGCACCGCAGTGGCAACCAACAATGCACATGTTCCCCAAACCAATGCATGAAGGTCGGCATCACCTGTTGGACGATTTTCAAGCACCCCAGTAGCTGCAGATTCATTCACACGAAGAGCAAATTCAACGATGTTGGTCCACCATGAAATTGCGGTATCCGACCACATCAATGCAGTTGCCGCAACGATTGCTACTCCTGCAAAAACTGAGCGACCGGTACTTCGCAGCACCACTAGTTCAATCGAATTGCGCGCTTTACCGGGCGATCCCAGCCAGGTTGACCGGTTGGTTTTGGACTTGGCCACAAACCTGGACCCATTTCCACCATTCCATGATGCGCGCCGTAATCGCCAAGCAGGTTGAGGAAAGGATCGGCATTAAACGCTTCAGCACCGCGAACGCCTGTTGACTTCCAACTTCCATTTGCAAGAAGCTCAAGTGCCACCACCGGACAAATTGCGGTTTGCCACAACACGGCTTGCGAGCCCCAGTCGCGCATGGTGGTTTCGTTATCAGCAACGTGATACAGGTACACCTCGCGTGGCTTGCCGTCATAGGTTCCACGAACCCATGTTCCGGCACATGTTTTGCCATGCATAAGGTGCCCGAGCTTTGCGGGGTTTGGAAGCACTGCAGCCAAAACGTCGCGAGGTGAAACGCTGACGTCCCCTACGCGTACGTGTTCTGTGCTGTCAAGACCAAGATATGCAAACGTTTTTAGCCAGTCAATGAATTCTGCGCCCAAGCTGTACTTGAAAGTCACTCGGTTGCAATCAATCTCGCGAGGGATGAGCAGTACTTCTTCGTGTTCTACGTTGACGCACTCGTATGGTCCAATCCCTGCCGGAAAGTGAAATACTTCTGGTTCCGAGAAACAGTCAGTCGTATATAAGCCACGATTCTTTTCCCACACAATTGGCGGGTTCAAACACTCTTCAATGGTTGTCCAAATAGAAAATGTCGGAGCAAAGTCAAGGCCGTCAATTGACAAGTTCGATCCGTCGCGCACACCAATTTCGTCAATGGTGTCGAACAGGTTGTCGGCTGCGTAACGAGCAAACACGTCGCTCAGTCCAGGCTCAACGCCCATTCCAACAAGTGCAAGCAATCCGCGATCTCGCCAAGCCTGGTCGGCTGCTAATTGGTCTGCACCTAACGGTGATCCCACTTCTTCGTATGGGTTAGACGCGTGTGGTTCGCTCAAGTTCATGGCCATGTCGATGTAATTGCAATGTGCTTCAAAGGCAGCATTGAAAATTGGCTCATTCATGCGTGGATCACAGGCGTTTACTACAACGTCTGCTTTCACCTTTTGAATGAGCGCCTTGATGGCTCCCATATCTCGCGCGTCAACTTGTTCTGCAACAAATTTTGATCGATCGTCAAGTAAAGCAATTGCCTCTTCGGCGCGAGAAAGAGAAATGTCCGCAAGGACAAATTGCGTGAAAAACGATCGGGTCTCAGCAATAGACGCCATTGAAGCGCCTACGCCACCTGCACCGATTACCAAGATGTTCATTACTCACCAGTTCTTCGAATGTGCAACGTATGTTGCACAAAGTTCTGTTGCAGTAAGCCTACCTGTGTTGTTAGTTAAAAAACATTCAGCAAATCAACAACAAACACAAGCGTTTCTCCACCCTTAATCACTCCGCCTGCACCACGACTTCCATATCCCATGTCTGGTGGAATTGTAAGTTGACGACGTCCGCCAACTTTCATTCCTGCAACACCATCATCCCAACCTTGAATTACTTGACCTGCTCCCAAACGAAAATCAAATGCATCGCCTCGATTCCATGATGCATCAAACTCTTGGCCATTGCTCCAAGCAACGCCCACGTAGTGAACCGAAACATTTTTGCCCTTAGTGGCTTCGTCGCCAGTTCCAACGGTGATGTCGGTTTTCACCAACTCTGCTGGAGGTGCTTCTTGTGGAATCGTGACTGTTGGCTTGTTATTTGACATTCAGGCAGGATAACAACGCTGCTGGGTGCTTGGACCGCATAAATACAAAAGGCCCCCGGCGAACCGGGGACCTTTTGACCTTGGTGGCGGGGACAGGATTTGAACCTGTGACCTTCGGGTTATGAGCCCGACGAGCTACCGGACTGCTCCACCCCGCGTCGTAGAAGTTGTACGGTAGCGAGCACACCATAGAGATAGCAACCTTCCCTCCAAAACACCTGCATCACCACACCCACCATGGCACTTTTCGCTCGAACTCCAAAAGCAACCGTTAGCGATCTTGATGAAGTTCGCACTGAACTGCAATCACTTCGCTCAGAAGTCACCAAACGCACCAACGAACTGTCGCTTGTTACAGCTGCAATCAACACTCTTGAACAACGTCTCACCGTGTTTGATGGTCGTCTTTCCGCCACGAACGCCGAAATGTCAAACCAACTACATGAACTTGGAAATGAAATTCAGGCACTGCTTGAAAAACAGGAAGACCCTGCTTCACTCGCCGCTGTAGAACAACTCCGCATTAACCAAACACGTATCGCTAATGAGCAAGCCCGTTACGAAATTGCGTTTCGTCAAGACCTTGCAATGCTGGCAGAGATTATTCGCGAATCTCGCTAGCGATTAGTTGCCAATAATCTGCAGTGCTTGTCGAACAAGTTCTCGCGCCTGCGACAACTTCACTTGATATGTTGCAAAATCTGGTGGAGTTTGCGCCAACGCGGCATCTGCTTGGTCGAACAAGGTTTCAGCTTGCGCCAACAAATCAGGTGCAGTCTGTGCACCAGAAGGAACACTGCTTGGCACAGTGGTCGCTGTTGTTCCACCTGTGTCTGGCGTAGTTGCATCTGGTGCAGGTACTTGGCTGTCGCCAACACGATCACCAAGTGAACCTGTGTATCCAGGGAACAACCGCGTGATTGCAGTCGTTAAATCGTCTGCAATCACCACCTTGTTGTTGTAGGACGCAAGGATTTTTCGCACGAACACTTGACGAGCAGAAGCATCATCGGGTCGAACAAAGAGTGGTCGAACGTAGACCAATCCCTTACCAACTGGCACCATTTGCAGGTCGCCGAACACCACTCGGGACCCACGCTGGTCAAGCAGTGTCACTTGTTGTGAAACCGCTGGATCGCTTCCGAATTCTGCAGCAACCGTGGCAGGGCCTTCTGGCAATGGCTCTCCCACTGTATACACCTTCAGCTCGCCGTACGTTCGAGGGTCACTTGATACGACCATGAGTGCGCGCAATTCTTTACGCGCGTTATCTGAAGAGAATGGAACAAACGGGCGCAACATTGAAAACACGCCATTTGTCTCTGTTGCTCCCGGTGCATGGAAGATCGTGAAATACGGTTCAAAACGGGCAACGTTTGCATCCTGCACGTTGATCAAATCCGGTGTTAACGCAGGATCAGTTGCGCCAATTACTGCCGTTGTTGCTTCTGGCTCACCTGGTGGAGCTTGAGCAACGCTCCATGCCGCGTCGCGATTGAAAAACAGCGTTGGGTCAT
>CANKVI010000058.1 GCA_947487095.1 Acidimicrobiaceae bacterium
CCACCGCGCCCCGTCATCGCCTGCACGGCGTCCATATATATCGCGTCAACGTCTGGACGTTCTTCACGATCAACTTTGACGTTGACGAACATCTTGTTCATGACTTCGGCAGTCTCATTGTCCTCGAAGCACTCATGTGCCATCACGTGGCACCAGTGACAAGCGGAATATCCGACGGACAAAAGGATCGGGACATTGCGTTCACGTGCGTGAGCGAAGGCTTCGTCGCCCCATGCGTACCAATCCACGGGATTGTCGGCGTGCTGACGAAGGTATGGGCTTGTTTGGTCGGCTAACCGGTTGGGCATGTGTTCGCCTTTATGTTGCAGTTATAAAACGGTGATGTCGCCAACAATGGTCAGCTTTGGAAATGGCGAGCGTGCAGCAACCGTCAATCTCACGCGGCAAACAGAGGGAACACGTGGCGCGATCATCTTGGTGCCACTGATACGACAAGCACCATTGACAACTTTGTATGTGCGGCTTCCTGAGGACGACGTATTGAAGAGTTTTATCAACGGTGTGGTACTCGCTGGTGTAACGGCGTTCGCAACTTGCCAGATTGGAAAGAATGGACCCACGGCGTCCGAAACTACGAATTGCTTTACTCCAGCGCGCGTATAGGTAATGCCAACACGAATTGTGCGCCGTGCATCGGCTTGTGTGGTGCGGTATGAACGCTTGTTAGCTTTTGCAATTGCAATGCAATCTGCAGGGACTTCAGTTGCGGCAGGACCAGTTGAATCACAGCGGAACCATTTCACGTCGTTCACTTCGGAAATGTTTTCAAGATTTGCAACGAGCGTTTCGCCTACATGGCCTACGGCTGTAATCTGCGGGGCGCTAACTGGCGGGAACATGCGTTGAAGCTCAGCCAAGGCTGCAACCAAGTTCAGGAATCCAACACCAAATGTTTGGTCGCGCCCTGGATCGCCAATATCAGTTGCTGTTCGTAACAAAATGTCACGAACTTGGGCATTTGTAATTCTTGGCTCAGCAGCAAAGAGCAATGCAGCAGCACCAGCAACAAAACCTGCCGCCATGCTGGTGCCACTCAACGCGACATAGTCACCCTTTGCGGTGGAGACAATACTGGCTCCTGGTGCGGAGATGTCGATGTAGTCACCACGTTGATCGAATGATGTCACATTGTTTGCCGAGTCAACAGCGGTCACTGCAATGGTGAGGTCAAGTGATGCAGGCCATTTTGGTTTATCAGTTGCACCACCGTTTCCTGCTGCAGCAACAACAAGTGCACCTTTATCGTTGGCGTATTGAATGGCTTGAGTCAAACTTGAACTTTCAGTTGCTCCACCAAGTGACAAGTTGATCACTTTTGCTCCATTGTCTGCTGCATAACGAACACCGGAAGCGACATCACGCGCGTCGCCTTGTCCTGATGGGTCCAACACCTTGATCGGCAAAATTTTTGCGTTCGGCGCAACTCCACTCCCGCCGATTCCATTATTGGCCACAGCCGCAATAATTCCTGCAACGTGTGAACCATGTCCACTGGCATCGACGTCATTGCCATCTTGGGTCTCTGTTGAACTCATGAATGAACGACCTGGAAGCAAGTTCTCTGCAAGATCTGGATGAGGTCCACTGCCACTGTCAACAACCGCGACAGTCACACCATTGCCGGTTGTAACCGCCCAGACTCGATCTGCTCCTGTTGCAAAAATTCCCCACTGTTGTGCAAGTAATGGGTCATTAGCGGCAGCGTCTACTTGTGTAGAGAATGCCAAACACGAGGCAAGCGAAGCGAAACAGATCGCGAGAGAAGCTAGAGGTTTACGCAAGCGATATCGGCCTACACGCCCATTGCGTGGAAGCCACCATCGACATGAACGATTTCTGCGGTGGTGCAGGGAAACCAGTCGGAAAGCATGGCTACGCATGTGCGGGCAACGCCGCTTGAGTCATTGACATCCCAACCCAGGGGAGCACGGTCATCCCATACATCTTCAAATTTTTGAAAACCAGGAATTGATTTTGCAGCCATGGTGCGGATGGGGCCAGCGGCAACAAGGTTGCAACGAATTTGTTTACTGCCGAGTTCCTTTGCCAAGTAGCGGTTTGTTGATTCAAGAGCAGCTTTTGCAACGCCCATCCAGTTGTATGCAGGCCAAGCAACGGTGTTGTCGAAGTCCAGACCGACAATGGTCCCGCCGCTGGTCATCAATGGCACAAATGCGTCGGCCAGCGTTTTCAGTGAATATGCAGAAATTTGCATGGCTACCGAAACATCCGACCATTGGGCTGCCATGAAGTCATCGCCGAGGCAAACGGCTGGTGCAAAACCGATGGCATGCAACACACCGTCGACACGTCCAAATTGTGCTTTGGCCGCTTCACGAGCAGACGTGATGTGCTCGTCAACCGTGACGTCAAACTCCACCACTTTGATATCTGTGCTCAGTTTGCGTGCGGTTCGCTCGGTAATGGAAAGTCCGCGTCCTGCTCCAGTAAGCATCACTTGGGCACCTTGCTCAAGAGCAAGCTTTGCCACCCCGTAGGCGAGTGATGCGTCGGTCAGCACGCCAGTTACGACAATGTTTTTCCCATCCAAAATTCCCATGCCTATGACCGTAGTTCCCGAGTGTGGTTTGTGTAAGGCTTCACCTATGCGAATTGGAATTATGGGCGGAACTGGCCCAGCGGGTAGCGGGTTAGCCCTACGAATGAGTGTGGCTGGTCACCAGGTGCTTATCGGGTCACGATCGAAAGAACGCTCAGAGGAAAAGGTCGCCGAACTCATTGCGCAATGGCCTGACCACAATCTAAAGATTGAAACTGGCACAAATGAAGATGCTGCTCACTGCGACTTGATTGTGGTTGCAACCCCATGGGATTCAACTGCAACCATTGTTGGGGAATACGCCGAAGTATTGCGCGGCAAAGTTGTGGTCACCATGGCGAACGCGTTGGTGAAAGTTGGCAAAGAGTTTCAACCACTTGTTCCACCACGGGGAAGTATTGCCGCACACGTACAGGCTGAAATTCCTGAAAGTCGCGTTGTCGCAGCGATGCAACATTTGCCGGCAAAAGAACTTGGAAACTTGAACCATCATGTTGACTCCGATGTGTTGATCTGCTCAGACTTTCCTGAAGCGATAGAAATTGTGAGCGATTTAGTTGCGCAAATTCCAGGTTGCAGGCCACTGAGTACCGGTCGTTTATCGAATGCTCTTGCTCTCGAAGCGTTCACTGCTGTTTTGTTGCAATTGAACATGCGTTACAAAACTCGAGTCGCTCCACGACTCACGGGCATTCCTGATGTTGACCCCAAAAGTGGTCGAAACATGAAATTGGATTGAGCTACGTGTCGATGAAGTTATACGACACAGCAAAACAAGAAATCGTTGAGTTTGTTCCGAACCCAACCGTGCTGATGTACACGTGCGGGATCACTCCGTACGATGCAACGCACTTAGGCCATGCCTTCACGTTCATTTCCTATGACGTGTTGCAACGTCGACTTATTGATAAGGGACATCAAGTGAAGTGTGTTCGCAACGTGACTGACGTTGATGACCCGCTATTCGCGAAAGCACGTGAACTCGGTGTGCATTACCTAGACCTCGCCGCAGGGGAAGAAGCGCGTTTCGAGTCCGACATGACTGCGTTGAATGCTCTGCCAGTGCACAGTACGCCGCGTGCATCGTCTGCAATTCCAGACATCCGTGGATTTATCGGCATGGTGATTGACCGTGGGTTCGCCTATGAGTCCGGCGGTTCGGTGTACTTCAACGTAGAGAAGTTCCCGCAATTTGGCAGTGTCTCTCACTACAGCCGCGAAACGATGATTGCATTGGCTCGTGAACGCGGCGGCAATGTCGATGATCCTCACAAACGCAATCCACTCGACTTTGTGTTGTGGCATCCATCGGCCTCGGACGAACCGTCGTGGGACACCATGTGGGGCGCTGGTCGACCTGGTTGGCATATTGAGTGTTCGGCACTCGCGCTTCGTGAATTAGGCACCACCATCGATCTGCATGGTGGTGGAAGTGATCTGATTTTTCCGCACCATGAGTGTGAGCGAGCTCAATCTGAGGCAGCTACTGGTCAGCCGTTCGTGAAGCATTGGATGCACGTTGCAATGGTCTCCATGGATGGCCACAAAATGTCGAAGAGCCGCGGCAACTTGGTGTTCGTTGACAAGCTGCGCACTCAACACGACCCAATGGCGATTAGGTTGGGACTTATCGAACATCACTACCGCACAGAGTGGGAATGGGATGACGGTCTTATGTCGCGCAATGAAGTTCGACTGTCGAATTGGAAATCGGCGGCACAAGTCGGAAGTTCACACGGCGACGGTGGTCTGCTTTCAGAGGTTCGTTCAGCACTGGACAATGATTTAGACACACCAACCGCAGTTGCACTCGTGGATGCTGCAGCGAGCAAGGGTCTCGCAGTAGGAGACAGTGCTCGACTCTTAGGGGTCGTCATTTAATGCCCAAGCGGGTTGACGCCTTGTACTCGGGAGCAACCGAGTTGCAATCGCGAATCCGACCTGCAGTGCGAGTGATAACGAATCGTTTGTGGCGTTTCGACTTGCAAGGGTTTGAACAGCTTCCTGAAACAGGTCCAGCAATTTTGTGCGCCAATCACGTCAGCTTTCTGGACTCGGCATTTCTCATCATTCAAGCGCCACGAAATATTTCCTTTGTGGGAAAGAGCGAGTATCTAGATTCCTGGAAGACGCGCCGATTATTTCCGGCACTCGGAATGATTCCCATTGACCGCGAAGGTGGCGAAAAGGCGCAAGCCGCACTGAACGCTGCAGAGAATGTGTTGCAACGCGGTGAGTTGTTTGGAATTTTCCCAGAAGGAACGCGAAGCCGAGATGGAATGTTGTACAAAGGAAAGACTGGCGCCGCTCGGTTAGCAATAAAACTTGATTGTCCTATATTTCCTGTAGGCATTATTGGCACGCGCGAAATTCAACCGCCTGATGCGAAGCTGCCTCGTGTTGGTGGTCATGTGAAGATCACTATCGGTAAGCCGATTTTGCCGGAGCGATATGCACAGCGACGTGATGATCATTTGGTGCTGCGAGAAATGACCGACGAAGTGATGTTTGAAATCCAGTCCATGACCGGTCAGCAGTATCGAAACGTCTACGCGGGAAAGCAACAGGAAGAGCGCTCAGCACATGGCGAAGTGCACAAAGATCTAGTTGGTATGGCTAAATAGGGCGGTTCACGTAAGGTCTGCGAACCTAGACTGATGATGCGATGAATGCTGCAACTCTTAATGTCACATTGCCAGATGGTTCCGTTCGAACATTGCCGGCAGGTTCGTCTGGTCTTGACCTAGCCCAAGCCATTGGTTCACGGCTTGCCAAGGCGGCGATTGCAGCCGTTGTGAATGGCAATGAGGTGGACATCTCGGTGCCGTTGAGCAATGGGGCACAGGTGGCCATTATTACCGCTGACTCGGATGCAGGAAGACATGTGCTGCGTCACTCCACAGCGCACGTGCTGGCACAAGCGGTGTTGCAGCATTTTCCGGGCGCCAAATTCACTATTGGTCCCGCAATCGAAGATGGCTTCTATTACGACTTTGAACTTCCAGACAATAAGACATTTAGCGACAATGACCTTGAAGCCATCACAGAGCGTATGCGCGCAATCGTCAAGGCGGACCAGCCATTTGTTCGCACAGAGATGAGCGCTGCAGAAGCTCTTGCGCTGTTTGCTGACCAACCGTACAAACGAGAAATCATTGAACGTGTAACAACTGGTGCTGCAGATGGTTCTGATGCAAGCGAGGTTTCTGGCGATGGCTCAGTCAGCGTGTATCGCAACACGGAAAGTTTTGTTGACCTATGTCGCGGGCCGCATGTTCCAAGCACCGCACGTCTTGGACACTTTGCGTTGATGAAAGTTGCCGGTGCGTATTGGCGTGGAAACGAAAAGGGGCCGATGCTGCAACGCATCTACGGCACAGCGTGGGAA
>CANKVI010000059.1 GCA_947487095.1 Acidimicrobiaceae bacterium
GAAGAAATTGGCCAGGTCAGGGCCATTCCACCTAATTGAATTACCGCTACAAGTATTCCGGTGCGACCAATGCTTAAGCCTTCTCGCGTGGCGTAAATGACGGCCATTCCGAGCATGCCACCATGTGCAAGACCAACGAGCAAGATGGCTCCGAATCCGGTGGGAACAATTCGTGCAAGTTCTCTCAGCGTTATGTGCTCATGATTTTCAATACTCGGCGTTGCCGCTTGTTCCGACATGGAAACGGGGATGACAGCAAGTGACGCAATCATTGCGGCAAACGCAAAACCCGTGAGGTTTCGCGCGTCAAAATTGAACACCATCAATTGCCCGGCGCCGTAAGCACCTACTGTCACCACGTTGTACACCGCAAGTAGTCGGCCGCGGAATGTGTTGGTTGCAAGGCCATTCAGCCAAGATTCGGCAACGACATAAAGCCCTGCATAGCAAAAGCCAGTGCTCACTCGCATAATGATCCACACAACGGGCGAATCGAATACTCCGCTCACAAGAACTGAAGCGCTGAGTAGCGATGCAAGTGCTGCGTACACACGAATGTGGCCGACCTGTGCAAGTGCGCGCAGTGTGTACCACGAACCAAGAAGGAAGCCCGCGTAATACGCGGTGGTAATTCCACCGCTGACAATGGTGGGTAATTGTTTTAATTCTGCGCGAATACCGACCATGGTGCTGAACAAGCCAGCCGTCACCAGTAACAAAGAAAGTCCGGCGAATAGTCCCCAAGTAGAAAGAAGAATTCGTTTGCGCGTTGGGTTAAGTGAGGGGAGAAAGCGCATCAACTCAGTCAAGCACGAATATCTTGCTGGCTGATGGCATGTTCAACAGGTTTGAGCAAACGTCTGGCAAAGAGTGCGTAACCAGTCATCACAATCGCCGAAATAATGAATGGGCCGCGAAGTCCAAAGACTCGTGCTGCAATGCCTCCAAAGAGTGCTCCAAACGGAACAATTCCCCATGTGACGGTGCGAGACACGGCGTTCATGCGTCCGAGCATGCGCGTTGGGGTGATTTGTTGTCGAAGCGTGGTGTTCAGCGCTATCCACCAACCCGAACCAAGACCTAAGACGAGATGCATTGCGATTGCCAAGATTGGTTCCCATGCGACTGCTAGCCCAACGGTGGCAATAGCCCATGCCCACAGCGAAACCTGGAGTGTTCGTGTTTTTCCTAGCTTTGTGGTG
This sequence comes from Acidimicrobiaceae bacterium, assembly GCA_947487095.1. Next base: position 1,203 of record CANKVI010000059.1, read on the forward strand.
ATTTTGTCTAGGAAGAAACGACTAATGACAGTTCCCAAAGCAGCACCCACCGACAACGCGGTGAATGTGATTTTGTTTCCCCCAAGTAGGTCTTCGTTGTACAACACCAGAAGCGAGTTGGCGGCGAAGTAGAAAAAGTTCACCACCATGAGAATTTCTGTGAGCCTGCGCAGCGACACCGTTTCTATGGTGTAGCGAATACCTTCCTTGACGTCTTGCCAGATCTTCGTTGTTGGCGGCTCGACTGCATGTTCGTCAGGTACGCGTGAAACGAGCACGGCCGATCCAGCAAATGTTGCGGCATCGGCAAGGAATGGCAGCGACATCGACGCGTTAAACATGGCAACACCAAGTGGTGGTCCTATGAACTGTGCAGCAACGATTTGTCCACTGGCGAAGCGGGCGTTTGCTTCAAGTAGATCTTCTGGTTTAACAATTGCGGGGATAAGGCCTTGTGCAGCATTGACGTGAAGTGTTTCGCAGGTTCCAAGGAGGAACGCACTGAGATACAGCATCCAGATATTGACCACGTCGGTGAGAATCGCAACACCGAGCAAACCAACAATGACAAGCCGAATGAGGTCGGCGCCAATCATGAGTTTTCTTCGGTCCATTCGGTCGGCAAGTGCACCGGTGAACAGCGAGAACATCAGCCACGGCAAACGTGATGCAATCGTTACACCGGCGATAAGTACTGGATCGCGTGTGAGGATTGCGGCAAGCAGTGGAAACGCTGTGAGAAACATTCCATCGCCAGCACTTGACACCATGACCGAGAGCCACACCGAGCGAAAGTTTTTTCCGATCGACCTCTTTGACGCCATTGCTACGAAACGCTGATTCGAATAAAGTGCGCGCCGCGATGCTCGAACGCTTCGGCAAGAACAATTGAAAACGCTTCGATGGTGGTGACATCGACAGCATTCCACCCGAACCCGCGAGCGATTGCTGTTGGGTCATGCGATGAAACGTCAACGCCCATTCGTGGCGCATGAACATCGTCGAACGATTCACGAATTTGTGCATAGCCGCGGTTATCCCACAGTACGACCACGATGTCGACGCCTTCATCAATTGCAGCAGCCATTTCGGCAACCGTGAAAAGCCAACCGCCGTCGCCAGCAATTGCGAGCACGGGCTTCGTTGAATCTGCAATTGCTGCACCAATTGCCATTGGCAGTGCGCAACCAAGAGTTCCGAATCCAAACGGTGCAAGCCACGAGCGCGGCGTGTCGCAGGCCATAACGGTGTGCGCTGCGTACGCAAGTTGCGTGGAGTCAAGTGCAACCATTGTTCCCTCTGGAATGATTTGTTCCATTGCGTCAATCCATGGCAGAAGGTCTTGACGTACTCCCGCACGTGCTGACAAGCGCAGGTTTGTTGCACGAGCGGTTCCGCTGTTAGCCGACGAAACGCCGAGTTTTTTCAGTTCTTGATCGAGAGCATTAAGTGTGACGAGTGAGTCACCTTGCAAAGAAATGTCGGGCGACTTCCGACGCTGCATCTGTTCAGCGTCTATGTCGATACGAATCACTTTTCCTGAAAAATTCAGTGCACGCCCACCGTTGTATAGGTCGGCATCAGAAAGTTCTGAACCAGCCACCAACACCACGTCTGACTGTTCGATCTCGTCTTGAACACGTGGGATAACAAGCGCCGAGCCTGCGCACAGCGGGTGACTTGACGGAACTATGCCTTTTGCATTTCCCGTAAGCACGACGGGGGAGTCAATTGCGGTTGCAATACGCGAGAGAGCGTCGCCTGCATTAATTGCACCTCCACCAGCAATGATCATGGGGCGTTTTGCACCTGCAAGCATTTGTGCAGCCCGCTGAATGTCAGATTCACTTGGCCGTGATTGCGTCGAAGCAATTGTTACGCGAGTAAAGGGTTCGACGAACTGTTCCAACACATCGGTTGGAATAGCAAGGTGCACAGGCCTTGGACGGCTGGATGTGAATACATTCCAAGCACGCTCAATGAGCTGCGGCAATTGTGTTGGATCGATAACGGTTTCGCTAAATGCGGTAACGGTGCGAACCACAGCAGACTGATCGTCAAGGTCGTGCAACGGACCAAACTTCTTGCCAAGCGCATTGGTTGGAGTGGTGCTTGCAAGAACGAGCATTGGTCGCGAGTCGTGATACGCCTGCGCAATTGGTGTTATTGCATTGGTGAGTCCAGGCCCAGAGATGAGCGCACACACGCCCGGCTTGCCGGTCGCGATTGACCAGCCATCGGCCATGAAACCGGCACCTTGTTCGTGGCGAGGTGCAACAACTCGAACTCCAGAAGAGTGCAGGCCACGAAAGAGCTCAATGTTGTGAACGCCTGGAATACCGAAAACGGTGTCTAGTTCATACTCACGAACAAGAAGATCAATGATTGCCTCGCCAACACGCAATTTTCCTGACGAAGTCACAGGGCAAATCTAGCCGAGAGCCTCAATCACGAAGTCGTGCAAGCAATGACGCTTTGGTGGCTGGCCATTCGTCGTGGAGTAGCGAATAGTAAGCCGAATCTCGGTAACCATCATTTGCACCATCTGATGAGTACATGTTGTGACGAAGGATGCCTTCAAACTTCGCGCCAACTCGTTCGATGTTTGCTCGTGAAGCGGCGTTTCGCGCATCGGTTTTAAAGAACAGTCGGTCAACATCAAGTTGATCAAACGCGTACGACATCATGAGCAACTTTGCTTCGGTGTTCACAAATGTTCGCTGTGCAGAAGCAGCTAGCCATGTTGAGCCAATTTCAATTGCATTTGGTCGCACTGAGTCGGATGGTTTGCCGTCTGGCGATGTCCAGTATTCAGCCGACATGAACCGAGTTGAACCAACAACAGTTTCCGTGTCGGTACGGATGGTGGCGAAGGGCAATGCCGTTCCCGCTGCGTGTGCACTTAACGCGGTTTCGATGTAGCGCGCAACATCTGCTTCATTTGGTTCAGGCACCCAGGTGTAGCGAAAAGATTCGCGCGAGTCTGTAGCGGCTAACCGTAAACCTTCAACATGATTGAGGGAAAGCGGTTCGAGGCGTACTCGGTTTCCGCGAAGCGTTACTGGCGTAAGCGGATGCGGCATGAATTACTTGAGGGCTGCTTCGAAGGCCTTGGTTCCGTCAACCAATGCCTTGCGCTCTGCTTCATTCAAAACTGAATAGGCAGGAATGCACAATGCATCGGTGAGCTTCTCAGCTTCAACCATCAGTGCGCGAACTGTGTCATCAACTACAGGTGCGTCGTCTTCGCCCCAGCCGAAACCTTTCACATCATTTGGTCGCTTCACGTAGTGGGCCTGTTTCGATGTAAGGCCTACTGCGCGAATGGCGATGAGGTGTGCTGAACCACGGAACTCTCGAAGCGACGCGGCAAGTTGCATTGCGCGTGCTGGAGTGTCTTCAGCAAGTGGCATCGACTTGAATGCTGCAAACAGTGCAAGCCCGTCAGGATCGGCTGCATTGAATACCTTCTCCATGGCGGCTGTGAATTCGTTGAGACCTGCCATATCTGCGAGTTTTTCGCGGCCCAAGTGTGCTGCAACTTCGTAGTGTGCATCGCCAATTACACGTGCAGGTTGCTTTGCGGTAGCCAGGCTCCATGCTGCACCAATGATGACCGGGTTGAAGTAGCCGAATGCTGCTGCGACAACGCTGCCATCACAGTCGCCAAGGCTTCCGCCGCGACCTGCAACATAAAACTCCATGCCCTTCAGCCCCATTGACTTGCCAACTTCAATGGCGTTAGGAGTGAAGTAGTACTTCCAGCCATTGTCGTTGAGAATTGGGCAAACGGTGTTTACGAGCTCTTCGTTAGTCATATGCGCAGGTTAGTTGGTTAGCGTTGCGCCCATGTCAGCGCAGATTATGTTCCCTGAGAATCCAGAATTTCCACTCATCCACACGCGCCGTTACGAGGTTCGCGCATTCCGGATGGCCGCCGACCGGCTCATGCTTCGTGGGGTAGTGGTGGATGAAAAGCCCGCTGGCCTGTATTTGAAAGGCGACGAACAACCGCTGTGGTTGCATCACATGATTGTCGATCTTGAAATTGTGTATCCGACATTCTTGATTGAAAAGGCTTCGGCAACTTTTCACGAACATCCGCATCTTGAATGCACGCACATCACCGATCACTATAAAAAGCTTGAGGGCATGTCGATTGCTCGCGGGTTTAATGCGAAAGTGAAGGAACTCTTCGCCGGAGCGCGCGGTTGCACGCACATCACTGCGTTGTTGTCGGCAATGGCACCAGTTGCTATTCAGGCTGGATGGTCGATGCGTGTTGCTGCTTCATCGTCTGAAGAGCCAAATGCTGTTGAAGAAGGCAACTTTGAAGAGCAGCGACGCAGGCAATTCGCAGGCACGATTAACACTTGCCACATGTGGGATGAAAACGGCGCGTTGGCCACAAAGGTGAAAGAAGGAAACTTTGTAGAAGTTCCACTTTCAGTAAAAAAGCGATTGAAAGAACTTGGTCGCGGCGAAGAAGAGTGGCTGAACCTGAAATAGCTATTTGCTTGCGGTATGCATCTTTAATTTGGTGATTTGTGAAATTGCAGTG
>CANKVI010000060.1 GCA_947487095.1 Acidimicrobiaceae bacterium
TAACACTAGAGACAATTGAGAAAGACAATCGGTAGCCTTGAATCGCTACTTGGCCCCATCGTCTAGTGGCCTAGGACACTACCCTCTCAAGGTAGCGGCACGGGTTCGAATCCCGTTGGGGCTGCAATTCACTTATGAAACGTTTCTTTGTTGTTGCATTCGCATCATGTGCACTCGTCTCGTGTTCTTCGTCTGAACAAAATGAATCAGCAGTTGTGTGTCCTCCAGTAGATGCTGCCGATGCAACGGCAATAACTCCAGAGCGTGCAGAGATGCTCGTTGGATTGTTGGAAGCCGATGCAGAGAAGTGCGCAGCTGATCTTGGTTGGGCGTATCGAGTTGGTTCACGCGATGGCGAAAACTTTGCGTTAACTGCTGATTATTCTCAGCAGCGTGTAACCGTGACCATCACGCTTGGTGTGGTTACTGCTATTTCAGTTGGCTAGCAACGGGTCGCCTGTGTGCCCACGGCATTGCCACTTCTAATTGCGATGCAAGTCGAATAAGTAAGTCTTCGCGTCCATATGCAGCAACTAACTGCATGCCTACAGGAACGCCATCTGGAGTCCAATGCAATGGAAGGCTGATCGCCGGCTGACCACTGGTATTGAATGCAGGTGTGAATGGCACAAAGTCTGCAGCAACTTTCATTGGCTTCATTGGGTCACTCGGATCGTTAGCGAACGAACCGATCGGTAGTGGAACTCGTGCGGCAGTTGGCGTTAACAGAATGTCCCAACCGTCTGCCCACCACTGCTGAACTGCGCGGCGATAATGCGATGTGGAGAGTATTGCATTCGCATAGTCGGTTGCTGAAGCACGTTTCGAATATTCGGCCATGGTCCAGTTGACGAGTTCGAAATCATCTTTCGTTACTTCTCGTCCGAGTAGCGCAGCAACACCTTCGCGTGCAACCGACATGTTGGTGCTCCATAGCGATGTGAACTTTGGTGCAAATGTTTGGTCTTCAAGTGCTTTTGGCCAGGCCGCATCTACGTGATGTCCAAGCTGCTCCAGCACCTGTGCAACCAAGCGCACACCTTCTGCGCACTCTGGGTCAATGTCTCCAGGTACTGGTCGATGATCGAGAAAACCAATTTTTAGTTGTCCTGTTGGCGCACCAATTTCTTGAATGTATGGACGTGTAGGTGGAGGTGCGATCACGCGATCACCAACTGCCGGGCCTTCCACGATGTCAAGAAGCAGTGCTGTGTCGCGCACAGTGCGGCTGACGACATGTTCAACACCCAAATTCGTTTCATCACGAAATGGTGCTGCGGTAATTCGTCCCTGACTTACTTTGAGGCCAACGAGACCACAGCAAGCCGCAGGAATACGAACAGAACCACCGCCATCTGTTGCGTGTGCTGCTGGAACAATTCCGGCTGCAACTGCTGCAGCACTGCCACCACTTGACCCACCTGCCATGCGGTTGGTGTCCCATGGATTACGTGTCGGACCCCATGCTTCTGGTTCTGTTGTCGGAACGCTTCCGAACTCGGGAGAATTTCCGCGCCCAAAGATCACGAGTCCAGCATTAATGAAGCGCTGAACAATGTCAGCTGTGTAGTTGGAGTTCAGTGCTGCAGCCTTCATAGCTTTGTTGCCATTTGAAAGTGGAAGACCCTTCATTGCAGCATGAAGGTCCTTCAAGATGAATGGAACACCTCGCAGTGGCATCGTAGAATTCGCTGGAAGATTGCGCGCGATTTCTCGCGCTTTGTCGAACCAGGTGAAGGTGAGTGCATTGATTGCTGGATTGAGTTGCTCAGCTCGCTCAATAGCGGCATCAAGTAGTTCGACTGGAGTTACCTTTCCAGAGCGGACAAGTTCGCCCTGGTCAATGGCATCAACCCATTGTGTGTCTTGTGCAAGCGATGACATTGCATTACCCCCTAATTGGTTAGGGTTTACAACCTGTGAGCAGTTCTGAACCCAATATGCAACTTACTGCCCGAGACGTACTCAAGTCTTCATCGGTTCGTCGCATGCTTACCTCAAGCTTTGCCTTTTACGTAGGCGTGATGCTGCAAGCGGCAACGCTAGGCAAACATATTTTTGATATCACAGGTAGAGCAATTGATATTGGCTGGCTTGGATTAGCCGAGTTTGCGCCAATCGCATTGCTTGTGTTCGTCAGCGGAAGCGTTGCCGACCGATACAACCGTAAACACGTGGCCGCTATTGCTCTCACTGGCGAGTTGCTGTGCGCACTGTCTCTTGTTGGATACTCAATTTCAATTCAAGGCAACGAGAGTCCTGCTGTGTGGCCGTTCTTTCTGATTGGCATTGTTTTTGGTTCCTGTCGTGCATTTCTCTCGCCGGCAGTTCGATCGATTTACCCAATGGTTGCCCCAGACGGTGGGTTACCGCCGATAATTGCAATGAGTTCCGCAGTATGGACATCAGCGATGATCATCGGACCGGCCGCATCTGGGTTGCTCTACAGCATTGACCCGTGGATTCCATATGCAACAACCGCGGCGTTAACACTGATTGGCGTTTTGGGAATCTTGCGGGTGCAGTTTTTGCGTGAGCCTCCGCCACGCGACCCGAATGAAAAAGTAACGCTGCGCTCGGCAATGGAAGGACTGCATTTCATTAAGCGCACACCAATTTTGTTGGCTGCGATTTCGCTTGATCTATTTGCCGTGCTGTTCGGCGGTGCTGTTGCACTGCTGCCGGTGATTGCTGAAGAGCAACTCGGTGTCGGCAATGTTGCGTACGGATGGCTTCGTGCAGCAGGTGGAATTGGTGCAGCAGCAATGGCAGCATTCTTAGCCATTCGACCTCTCCGAAGAAATGTTGGGCGATCGTTGTTGATTGCGGTTGGAGTGTTTGGTCTAGCGACAATCGTGTTGGGGGATACGTCGAGTTACACCGTTGCGTTCATCGCGGTATTGGTGTTGAGTGCCGCCGACATGGTGAGCGTGTTTATTCGAGGATCAATTGTTCCGTTGGTTACGCCAGATGAAAAACGCGGTCGGGTTTCGGCCGTAGAAAATGTGTTCATCGGCGCAACGAACGAATTGGGCGCTTTTGAATCTGGGGTTGCCTCACAAGCGTTTGGCACACCGGCAACGGTGATAGGTGGTGGGATTGCCACGGTTGCCATCGTTGGAGTGTGGTGGATCGGGTTCCCATCACTTCGCAAAATAGACCGTTTTAGCGATTTAGACACGAGCGAGAACCCCGCATAGAAATTGTTTCGGCAACTACTCTGAAAGACATGTCTAAACCACTGAAGACACGTGGAATCGTGAACGATTTCAAAGCCTTCATCAATCGTGGGAGTGTGGTGGATGTTGCGGTTGCCTTCGTAATGGGCGCGACCTTTAAAACGGTGATTGATGCAGTCGCCGGAGACGGCAAAGACAATCAAGGAATTCTCGGTGGCTTGGTTGGCGCAGTGTTTGGCGGAAATCGACCGAACTTCAACGACAAGGGCGTGACCTTGAACGGAAGTTTCATTCCCGTTGGTGGTCTCATGACCGCGATTCTGAATTTCTTGATGGTGAGCACGGTGATGTTTTTCGTGATCAAGGCTTATGGTCGTTTTCATAACGCAAAAACTGAAGAAACGACGAATGATCTGTTGGCATCAATCCGCGATGAACTCCGTAAACAGAACAAGAATTAAATGCGTCGCAACGGGTTTATCGCTGGTGTAATTGCGACTCTGCTCGCAGTAGTTATTTCATTTGGTGCGTATCGGTTTGTGGTGAATCGCAGCGAATTCTTAAATGGTGTTGGCAGAATTCCTGGCGGCGATTTCAACTCGCTCATTACGCTTCCAGACGGTGTCGATCTGACTTTTCCAGAGTTGATTGGCAAGATGATCGGGCCTCAAATAGAGGGTAATCGTGTGTTGCTGATTGGCGATTCAATTTTTGCTTCAACCTCAAGTCGTTACGGCAATGAAATGTGCAACACGCTCACAAAACTTGGTTGGCAAGTGGCGGTGGAGGCACAAGCTGGAGAATTCATTGGCTTTGGTGCAAAGGTGCTTGGTAGAAGATGGGAAGAAGGCTGGGACACGGCAGTGGTATTTCTCGGTACCAACAACGACGACAACATGGTTTCCTATGAAGAAAAGTTGCGCGAGATGTTTGATGTACTTTCTCAAAATCCATTTGTCGTGTTGACCACTGCAGAGTTTCGACCAAAGCAGATGCAGATTAATGAGATCATTAAACGTGTTGCCGACGAATACGGCAATGTAACTGTGCTCGACTGGGCGGCAGTGGCAAGGAATAACGGACTGATTGGGACTGACGGTGTGCACCTAACGCCAGATGGTCGAGCAGTTCTTGCAACTGCAGTTGCACGTTCACTCGAATTTGCGCGTGACCGAAACAATGGTCAGTGCCTGCCATCAGTATTTCAGAACGATTCGAAGGTTCTCGATGCGATGCCAACGACCATTCCTGCTGAAACGGTGACTACAGATGCTTCAGGAGGTGCGGTAGCAACTACGGTTGCCCCATGACAAACAGCATGAAAATTGGAATTTTTGGCTCAAATAACGACAGCACCGTTGACGGAGTGCTCGCAGAAGTCAAAGCAGCAGAGCAAGATGGCTTCGCCTCGTATTGGCAGTCACAAATTTTTGGTCTTGATGCACTGAGCACGCTTTCAGTTGTGGGCCACGAGGTTCCTCGTATCGAACTTGGCACCAGCGTTATTCCTACTTATCCACGCCATCCGATGATGTTGGCACAACAAGCGCTCACAGCGAACCAGGCAAGTGGCGGTCGCTTGTGCTTGGGAATCGGCCTCAGTCACCAAGTGGTCATTGAAGGAATGTTGAATCTTTCATTCGATAAACCGTTGCGTCACATGAAGGAATACCTATCAATCCTGATGCCATTGATTCACGATCAAAAGGTTTCCTTTGCTGGTGAAACACTCACAACGCATGCCCAACTCACCATCGGAAAGCCACAAAGTTGCGACGTTGTTATTGCCGCACTTGGGCCACAAATGCTGAGGCTTGCTGCAGCAATGACGCAAGGAACCCTCACATGGTGCACCGGTCCAGAAACGCTACGCACACTCACCGTGCCAACGATTAATGAGGCTGCAGACAAGCTCGGAAAGCCAAAGCCTCGCGTCATTGCCGCTCTTCCCGTTTGTGTGACGAATGATGTTGAAGGCGCACGCGCTCGAGCAGCACAAGTGTTTGCGGTGTACGGACAATTGCCAAGTTATCGAGCAATGTTGGACCACGAAGGCGCTGCTGGCCCAGCAGATGTTGCCATCATCGGCTCAGCAGGCGAAGTGTTCGACAAGGTTGCAGCACTGCAAGAAGTTGGAGTCACCGATTTTGGTGGAGTGGAGTTTGGTGCAACACCAGACGAACAACACGACACACGTGAAATGTTGAAGTCGCTGTTAAAGCGATAGTTCGCTATTTGCGAATAGTTAACTTGACGCCAGTGTTGGCGTTGATTGCATCAAAGAAGTCGTTGCCCTTGTCGTCAACCACGATGAATGCAGGGAAGTCTTGCACTTCAATTTTCCACACTGCTTCCATGCCGAGTTCTGCGTACTCAAGCACTTCAACTTTGGTGATGCAGTCTTGGGCTAAGCGAGCAGCTGGACCACCGATTGAGCCAAGGTAAAATCCGCCGTAGGTATTGCATGCATCGGTGACCTGCTTGGAGCGGTTGCCCTTTGCCAACATGACAAAACTTCCGCCAGCAGCCTGGAAATCGGCAACGTAACTGTCCATACGACCAGCTGTGGTTGGAC
>CANKVI010000061.1 GCA_947487095.1 Acidimicrobiaceae bacterium
CGGTCGAGCATTTCGTGAGTCACTGCCTCTTCAGCGGTACGTGCATAGGCACGGGTGTACAGCGTCCACAACTGGTCCTTGAGTACCGAATCGGTAACTGGAGAGTGGCGGGTAACGAACATTTTTGGGGAACTCCAAACAGACCGCAAATGCGGTTTAGGGTTCTCCGCCCTGCATCAAAAGTAACCCATCCTCGGCACATGAAAAGGGATGCTGTACCGTTTGCCAAGTGAATTCAGCGCCTATTTCACGCCTTTCTTGGGGCTTAACCGGCGTTGGTTTAGCCCTGTCAGTCGCCATTGCAACGAGTGGCTCACAGAGCTTCAGCAATGCGGCCTACCTCATCGCCACGGTCCAGGTCATGGTGTTTCTTGGTATTTCGGCCAAGTTCAATAAGCCAGACAGAGTCTTGTGGCCAGCACTTTTCATCATTGCCGTGTCCTCATCGACGGCACAGATTTTGGACAACCAATTTTCGAATGCAAACCTGCAGGCAATTCCCGAATTGCTGTACCTGCTGGTGCAAATAACGTTGGCACTTGGACTGCTGCTGATCATTCGTCGACGGATCGGCAACGACCCAATGAGCGTTCTTGGTGACGGACTCATCGTCGCGTTGGGATCTTGGTTTCTCATTTGGGTGGTTTTTCTTCAACCCACATTTGATACGAGTACTTCGGTTGTCCTCGTTACAGGTATTCAGGGAGCAACACTTGCCATCAGTGCGATTGTTCTGTTCTCACTAGCAACGTTGTTGTTTGGAGATGCTGCCCGAACTCCATCGGTTTGGCTCATTGCTTTTGCGATCACCTTCACCCTTATTGGAGATTTTCTGTATGCGGCAAACGATTCCGGTCGTTTCCAGATTGCTTCTGAATACATCAACGCTTCATATGTGTTCTGTTTGTTTCTGTGCTCTGCAGCGTTCGTACACAGCAGTATTTCAACCATCACCGAGCATGGAACAGCCCGCACTCAGCGTCCATTACTTGGACGGCTAATCACCACTACCGCAGCACTCACCATTCCTGTGGTTGTTCTTGCACTTAGTGAGGCAGCAGATCAAACCGACCGAATTGTTCGCGCAATTTCGGTGTTCGTACTCTCCATTGCGGTTACCGCCCGTGTCATCCACGCAGTTCGCGCTAACGCCAGCACGCAGCGCTCGCTCATTCATTCAGCGCAGACCGATTCGCTGACCGGATTACCCAACCGCAGTCTCATGCTGACGCATGTCAATGCTGCACTTGAGTTTGCAGAGCAGGATCAGCGTCATCCGTCGGTGTTGTTCATTGACGTCGATCGATTCAAGAACATTAACGACTCACTCGGTCACCAAGCTGGAGACAACGTACTTATTGCAGTTGCGCAACGGCTAAAGCATGCTCTTCCCGACCGCTGTGTAGTTGGTCGTATCTCGGGTGATGAGTTTGTCATTTTGGATCCGGGCACTCGTGGTGCAAGTGACGCGATGATCGTTGCCGACAAAATTCTGGAGAGTTTTAATGAGCCACTTTCGCTTCGCCAGGGTGATGTTTTCGTATCCACCAGTATCGGTGTTGCGACTTTCCACAAACGAATTTCTACAAATGCCGACGACCTTCTGCGCCATGCAGATACCGCCATGTATCGAGCCAAAGATGCCGGCCGAAACTGCGTTGCAATCTTTGATGAGTCGATGCTCGAACGCGTCACGCAGAGACTCGCCGTTGAAACCGCTCTATACCGAGCGCTAGAGCGCCGAGAATTACGTTTGGTGCACCAACCAATCGTCGACATTGAACTCGGTGACGTTGTTGGCTTTGAAGCGCTTATGCGTTGGACCCGCGACGATGGCAGCATCATTTCACCTGCAGAGTTCATTCCAATTGCCGAAGAGACCGGAACCATAGTTCCAATTGGTGCCTGGGCATTGCTCGAAGCACTCACCCATTTGCGCGGCTGGATCAATGAGGGCATTTGCAGTCGTGAAGCCACCATGTCGGTAAATGTGAGCCCGCGACAATTACACGATCCGAACTTTGTCCCCGTTGTTCACGAGGCACTACTCCGTTCACATATTGCACCAGACCAACTGTGGCTTGAAGTTACTGAAGGTGTGATGATCGCGCAGCCAGAGCAGGCTCTTGATGCCTTGACAAAACTGTGTGCACTCGGTGTACGTGTGGCTATTGACGATTTCGGAACTGGATACTCATCGCTTTCACTATTGCAAAAGTTCCCGATTCAACGCTTGAAGATAGACCGCTCGTTTGTAAACGGCGTTGCAGACGACCTAAGCGCGCGATCACTGGTGCGCACCATCATCGCCATGGGCGATTCACTTGGTTTAGACATGGTTGCAGAAGGCGTTGAAAGCGTTCGCCAGTTGCAAGCACTCGCCGAATTGCGTTGCGCAAAAGCACAGGGCTACCTCATTAGCCACCCTGTTGCACCGGAATCGATGGGCGCAACAGTTGCTTCACTCACCCAATTTGGCGAGTGGGCAAAGCTTCGCGGCCGTAGTCCGCGCTAGTAACTACTTCTTCGGCGGACGCGGAACGAAACTGCTGGTACGGCGCTTGTATTCGTCATAACCAGGACGACGCTTCGACATTGAACGCTCCAACATCGGGACACCTGATACACGGACCAGGAAGAAGTTCATTAACAAACTTCCGAAGAGTCCAATCCAACCGAAACTTGCACCGAGGGCAACGATGCCAATTCCCCACCACACGCAGGTGTCACCGAAATAATTCGGGTGACGTGTGTACTTCCACAATCCCGTTTGCATCACTTGACCAGCGTTTTGCGGATTGCGCTTGAACTGCGCTAGCTGCCAGTCGCCAACTGCTTCAAAGAACATACCTAGAGCGAATAACCCAATACCGACATAACTAACAATTGACAATGAAGTACTTGCATCGGACATCGCAATTTGAACCGGTAGCGAGACAATCATCATGATTGCGCCTTGCAGAAGAAACACGGTGAACAAACTGATCATTGAAAACTTCGGTCCATAGTGCTTGCGCATTGCGACATACCGAAAATCCTCTGGCTTGCCGTGGTTGCGAACACCTAGATAGATCGATAGTCGCAATCCCCATAGCGAAACTAGAACTAGCACCACCTTGCCCAGATCGGACACTTGATCGACATTGATCGCACTCGCCCACGCCACGATGACGAAGCCCAATCCCCAAAAAATGTCAACTATTGATGCGTTCCTTTTCAACAGGCTGAGAATCCACAGCAGGAACATGCTGACAACAATGACAACTACTGAATTAATCAACGTATCGAGGATCATGAGCGCAGGCTAGTTCAGAGGAACCATTTAGTCGTGTCGTAATGAGGCTCAAGGTTGGCAAACAGTTTCTCGTTCTTGCACAACTGTGGGGTTTCTCCAAGCATCTGTGGCTTTCCGTCTTTAAACGTCCACTCACCGCGTTGCGATGTCTCTCCCCGGACATAACTTGAAATCGCAAATGCACGCTCGTGAATTGAATCATTAGGCAATGAACCGTGCACTGTCATCAAACCCCACACAACGAGGTCCCCTGGTTCAAGTGCTACATCAATTACTCGTGATGGTTCTATGCCCACTTGTACCAATTCATCGTCCTGCGTTAGACCTTTCATTATCTGGCCATCGCCATTGTCAGAAAGTCCGAGGTATCCCATGGTGTGGCTACGGGGAACAATCTTGAGGCAACCGTTTTCTGGTGTTGCTCTGTCAATTGCTAAGCCCATAGTGACCGTGTCGCGAACGACATCTTCATACGACTCACGACTTTCGCGGAACCGCAAATCCTGATGGAATCGGTATCCCGTCAATCGAGCCCCTGGTGGTTTCCAGTGAATTTGTTGCGTTACTTGTTTAATGTTGTTGCCAATCAACGGCTCAAGCAATTGTAAATACCGAGGATTACTTCGGAACTTGTCGAAGTACGCATCAGCCCACGCAAACCAATACGCCTGAATGACGTATCGCTTTCCGAAGTGTTCCTCCGGCAAAATTTCGTAAGTCAGGTTTCCGTGGCGATATGTGACTGGATGCTCAAGAGCAATCTCCCGCAATTCTGCCGTCTTCTTCTGCAATTCAACCAATTCATCTTCAGGAAGAAAACTACGAACAATTGCATAACCCTCATCGTGAAACTGATTGATAGCTACTTCAATCTGCTGCTTACCCAACATCAGTTCACCTGCTTTGTGTAGCCGTCCCAATATGGGGCCCGGAGTTTGAACTTCTGCAATTTTCCAGTTGCTGTTCGTGCAAGCTCTGATCGAAACTCAACTTTCTTGGGACATTTGTACGCAGCAATTTTGGTCCTGCAATACGAAATCAGTTCCTCTTCCGAAAGAGTCGATCCTGGTGCTTTCACCACTAGACCCAACACGAGTTCACCCCACTTGTCATCGGGAATTCCAATAACTGCAACTTCGGTTACTTCTGGGTGTGAAAACAATGCATCTTCAACTTCAATTGAGCTGACATTCTCTCCACCAGAAATGATGACGTCCTTCTTGCGATCGCTGATAGTCAGTGCATGGCCTTCCCCAATGCTTCCGCCATCACCGGTATGAAAGAAGCCATTCACGATCGCTTTCGCTGTCTCTTCTGGCTGGTTCCAATAACCGTCCATCACGGTGTTACTGCGCGCCAACACTTCGCCGTCAGCACTCGTTGCCATCTCGGTTCCAATCGTTGGAAATCCTGCTGCACTGAGCACAACTGAGCGTTCCGCTGCCGTTAGGTGATCCGTTTCCAGACGAGGACGATTGAGCGTCAACACAGGAGATGTTTCAGTGAGTCCATACAGCTGGTTGAACTGCCAACCGAGTTCTGTCTCTACTCGTTCAATGGTCTTTGATGGCGGTGGTGCTCCTGCCACAACCATGCGAACAGTTCCTTTGCCTGGAACTCCAGAATCAAACTGTGAAGACGCATCAATGATGGCATTAGCCACTGCTGGAGCACCGCACAACAACGTGACACCGTGCTTGTCTACACGACGAAGAATTTCCGCTCCATCAACTTTGCGCAACACCACATGCGAGCCACCCATTGCAGTAACTGCGTAGACCATTCCCCAACCGTTGCAATGGAATTGCGGCAACGTATGCAAATACACATCGCGATCATTCACTCCCATGTGCCAGCCAAATGTTGCGGAGTTCAACCAGATATTGCGATGAGTAAGTTGCACACCCTTTGGCCGTGCTGTTGTTCCACTGGTGTAGTTAATGGTCGCTGTTGCATCTTCATCTGGCGTCCACGGCCGAGGCTCTGTTGAGTAGTCATACAACAACTCGTCGCTCTCGGCACCGATGACGAAGCGATGCCTTGCTGAAACCGTCCTAAGCGATTCATCAAGTTCTGGATCGACGATGAGCACATCTGCACCACAATGCTCAACGATGTACCCAACTTCTTCAGCAGATAGTCGGAAGTTAATCGGAGCGAGAATTCTTCCGTATGCGCTTACGCCAAAGAAGCTGGTAAGAAGGCGGGCAGAGTTTTGACTGACAATCGCAACGCGTGCTCCTTGCGGAACTCCCAACCTGTCGAGTGCGGCGGCTTGCGCGCGGGCCCGACGCGCCATCTCTGCATATGTCTGTGTTCCCCAAGACTTTGCAGGTTGATCTGGCTCATCGATAAACGCAGTTCGGTGTCCGTACACCTGTTCAGCACGGCGCAAGTGATCTACAACCGTTAACGGCACCTTCAT
>CANKVI010000062.1 GCA_947487095.1 Acidimicrobiaceae bacterium
GCACCACTTGCGTTTATGCGAGGTCGTACGTTGAACAACAGTTTCGTCATTTTGGATGAAGCCCAGAACACCACGCCAGAGCAGATGAAGATGTTCCTCACGCGTATCGGTTTTGGTTCAAAAGTTGTCGTTACAGGTGACACCACCCAGGTTGACGTGCCAGATGGACGCAGTGGTTTGCTTGGGGTTGAGCGCGTGCTCACCGGCATCAAAGATTTAACATTTGTCCACCTTGATGCAACCGATGTCGTTCGACATCGCATCGTGGCAGACATTGTTGCTGCATACGAAAAGCAAACACCTAACCATGGCTGAATCGCGACCGGGTGTTTCAAAACCTCGTCGTGTTGGTGGCGACGGAGAACCAGAAGTGTTCATGGCAGATGAACAGCAAGATCTTGATATTGATCTTGCTCGCTGGCAAAACCTTGCACTGAATGTTCTTCGCGCGGAGGGCGTAAAGGGTTTGACAGAAATGACGGTGATGTTTATTGATGCTTCGACGATGACCGAATTGAATGCGCAGTACATGGGCAAGTCTTATGCAACCGATGTGTTGTCCTTTCCGCTTGACGCAGTGGAGGCAACCCGTTCACCTGGTCCTGGGGCGATGTCGAAAACTCCTGAGCCTTCACCGCTCGACATTTCAGATTTGCCATTGTTGTTGGGTGATGTGGTGATTTGTCCAAGCGTGGCTGTCGAGCAAGCTCCACGGCACGCCGGAACCGTTGATGATGAACTAGCGCTACTACTTGTGCATGGCATACTTCATGTTCTGGGAAACGATCACGACAACCCTGAAGCAGAAGCCGCGATGCATGCGCGAGAGCGAAAGCACCTTGAAGCATTTCATTGGGGCCATGCTGCGCCAGAACAATTCAGACATATTCAGGAGATAGAGCAGAAATGATGTTTGCCCAGACGCCTACGCCAATTGACTATTGGATGCTTGCCGGCATCGGGCTCATTCTCGTGATCCTCATTTTCCTGTCACTTGCTGAAATGAGCTTGTCTCAAATGACAAAGCCACGTGCAGCAGCGCTCGCAGAAAAGGGTGCAAAGTCGGGCAAAGCATTGGTGCGTCTTGCGGCAGAGCCAACCTTGTGGGTGAACCCGTTATTGCTGACGGTCAACATTTGCCAGACCGTGCAAGCAACCCTCATGGGAATTGTGTCAGGTCGTTTATTCGGCGCTGCAGGCGTTGCTATCGGTGTTGTGATCAACGTGCTGTTGTTCTTTGTGCTTGCTGAAGCAGTGCCAAAGACTTACGCAGTGCTGAATCCTGTTCGTGGTGCCACGTCTACAGCTCGCCCCATTTCGTTGCTTGTGCGCTTTTGGCCATTGCGTGCGGCTTCAGCGGTATTGATCAAACTCACCAACGTCATCGTGAAAGGTGAAGGTCTAAAGCAAGGCCCATTCATTGGCGAGCAAGAATTCTTAGGGATAGTTGAAGCTGCTGCTCAGGAGAGTGTGATTGAACACGAAGAGCGGGAATTGATTGAGTCAATTATTGAATTTGGTGACACCGTGGTGCGGGAGATTATGGTTCCACGACCTGATGCGGTATTTATCGACAGCGATCTCACCATTACTCAGGCGCTTGATAAAGCCGTAGAGGACGGTTTCAGTCGACTTCCAGTTCTTCGCAAAGACGATGACGATGTCGACGATGTTGTTGGCATTGTCTACGTGAAAGACCTTGTCATCGCAGAGCGTCAAGGGAATGGCGCTTCGCTGATTACCGATCTCATTCGTCAAGTTGAGGTTGTGCCCGAAAACAAATTGGTTGCCGACTTGATGCGCAGCATGCAGGCGAAAAAGTTCCACATGGTCATGGTTGCCGACGAATACGGAATCATCGTTGGGTTGGCAACTCTTGAAGACTGCCTAGAAGAACTTGTGGGAGAAATTGTCGATGAGCACGACGACGAAGATCTCTCATTGCAAACGCTTCCAAACGGTGATTATCTCGTTATTGGCTCTATGCCTATTTCTCGTCTCAACGATGAACTCGAATTGAAGGTTCCAGAATCTGAATACGACACCATTGGCGGTTTCATTTTCGGAATGTTGGGTCATGTTCCCGTACAAGGCGAATCGGTTGATTTTGACGGATGGCGAATCAGTACCGAGACATTGGATGGACGACGCATTCAGCAGGTTCGCATCAGCGCACTAACGCCGTAACGGCTATCGTCGGGCGAATGGACATTTCGCTCTCAGGAAAAGTTGCCCTCATCACTGGTGGATCGCGTGGAATTGGTTTAGCCATAGCCAAGTCGTATGCAGATGCGGGTGCGCAAGTGATGATTACATCACGAAAAGAGGATGCGCTTCGCGAAGCTGCAGCCTTTATAGGCGGAGGAGCCTCGTACATTGCAGGCAACGCGGGCGATACCGACTTCGCTCAGAAATGCGTGAACGCAACACTTGAGCAGTTCGGAAAGATCGACATTTTCGTCAACAACGCAGCGACGAATCCGTATTCTGGTCCAACTCTTGAAGTGAGCGAGTCGCAGTTCGATAAGACCTTTCAGGTCAACTTACGTGGCCCTTTGTTTTGGTGTTCACAAGTGTGGTCGCAACACATGAAAAACAATCCGGGAGTCATCATCAACATCGCTTCTGTTGGAGGGCTTCGTGCAGAGGGAAGCCTTGGCGTATACAACCTGACGAAGGCAGCACTGATCCACCTCACCAGGCAACTGGCAGGCGAGCTTGGGCTCACACGAGTGGTAGGTATTGCGCCAGGTCTGGTGAAAACAGACTTTGCTCAAATGCTCGTGGACAATTACGGCGATTCGCTTGCAAAGCGTCTTCCACGTAAACGTCTTGGCGAACCGCAAGATATTGCAAACCTTGCAACCTTCCTCGCTTCGGATGCAGCAAGTTGGATTACTGGTGAGACTTACGTAATTGATGGTGGTGCAGGAGTGGCTTCCGGCGCAATGTGATTGCGATTAGCGCTTCAGATTCTTGAGTGCCTGATGATCAACTTTGCCTAGTGACGTCATCGGAATCTCTTTCACCACTCGCAGTTCAGTCGGCGCACAAAATGAAGGTAGGTGAGCCTTTACATGCTCGCGAATGTTGTCAAGTGTTGGCGCTACATCGCGCGATGTAATGATCCAAGCCACAACTCGTTGGCCCCACTGCTCATCATCAATTCCACCAACAACAACTTGTTCAACTCCAGGGAAAGTAGCCACAACTTTCTCGACTGCATGTGGCCAAACATTTTCGCCACCCGTAATGATCATGTCGTCGTTGCGACCGAAAACTCGTATCTGATTATTGGAAAAGGCACCGCTATCTCCAGTTTCGTACCAATCTTCAATCGGCCGTTCGGCGTCATGGCCGCGGTATGTGCGAAACAGGGAGGGTGATTTCAGTTCAATGGTTTCATGGATGATGCGAACTTCAACGCCGTCAAGAGGTACTCCGTTGTATGCAATTCCACCAAAGGTTTCTGTCATGCCGTAGGTGGTCACAACGTTTTCTGGAAGGTTCGGTGGGGCGGCTGCACCGCCAAGCAGAATCGTGTTGAAAACGGACGGGTCTATTCGTTGCAGCGTTGTTGGCACCAATGAAACGTGTGTTGCCCCAGCGCGGGCAGCATTCATTACCTCGGCTTCATCGAACTTGGCAAGAATGCTGATCGGATTGCCCAAGAGAATTGATCGAGCCAAGATGCTGAAACCGGCAACGTGGGAAACGGGAAGGCACAACAGCCAATGTGTCGTTAAATCGGTTTGCAAACGTAATTGAGACATGTTGAGTAATGCACGAATGGATTCGTGGGTATGAACTACGCCTTTTGGTGCTCCAGTAGATCCGCTGGTGGCGATTACCAGCGCGTCACTGTGTGCAGTGGGTTCGGAGTTCGGAAGCTCGACTGAATTTCCTGTTTCATCAATCACCACAGAAGGTTTGAACTGTTTGATGAGGGAATCTCTTGCAGATTGTGGGAGTCGCTGATCTACGGGAAACACCGCATCGCCTGAGTCCCAAGCCTTTCGCACATGATTGGCGAATTCGACGCTTGCTGGCATGTCTAGTGCAACGAGGCGATTCACGGTCATCAGCGTAGGCGCTTGAAAGTGCGACACTTGAGAGATGGATAAACAGCCAAGTGGTCTTCAACTTTGGATTCTGGGAGCTCGTCCGCGAACACTGCCTGCAGCCTTCGTGCCTGTATTCGTCGCCTTCGGTCGAGCGCTTTCTCAGGATGTGGAGCAAACAAAGTTGTGGTGGTGCGGAGTCTTCGCACTTATTGTCAGCGTGTCATTGCAGGTTGGAGTCAATTATGCAAATGATTACTCGGACGGCATCAAAGGAACCGATGCCAAAAGAGTTGGACCGCTCAGGCTTGTTGGCTCCGGTTTAGTTCCAGCTAAAAGTGTCAAGACAGCAGCATTCATCGCGTTTGGTGTTGCTGCATTGTTTGGGTTGTTCATTGCACTTGCGACATCGCTGCTCCTCATTCCTCTAGGTGTGTTGTGCATCGCCGCCGGTTGGTTGTACACGGGGGGACCAAAGCCATATGGATATTTAGGGTTCGGTGAGCTGTTCGTTTTTGTGTTCTTTGGATTAGTGGCCACTTCTGGCTCGGTGTATGCCATTACACAGACCATTGATTATGAAACGGTGATCGCTTCGTGCATTGTTGGTTTGCTTGCATGTGCGCTTCTGGTGGTGAACAATTTGCGTGATATCCCTGGCGATACAACTGCAAACAAATTGACCCTTGCAGTGCGCATGGGCGATGCCATGACAAGGAAGCTGTATTACGCCATGTTTTTGTATGTGGTGTTACTGATTCTGCTTCTCGGTGTGCGAGATCGTTCGGTGCTTATTGCGCTAATTGGATTAGTCACAGCCGTTCCTGCGCTGAAGGCGGTAAGGGCGGGATCGCTCGGTAGAGAATTGATTCCAGTTCTTGGGGCAACCGGCAAAGCCCAATTAGCTATTGGTCTGCTGCTCGCAGTTGGTTTAGCTCTGTAGCCACCAGTTAACGGCTTGAGCAAACGCCTCTGGCTGATCGAGATGGGCGTTGTGACCAGCCTTGTCAAGAATTCTCAGCGTTGAATGTGGAATGAGTTGGTTCATGCGTTTAGCAATCTCTGTGAACTTTTCATCGCGTGCACCACAAATGAGTAACACGGGAATATTGATTTCCCGAAGGTGCACCCATAGTGATTCTTGTTGGCCAGTTCCGCACGTGCGCAGGCTTGTTGCTAGCGATGCAGGTGTATTTCTGGAACGGTCTTGAATTTCCTCATTGCTGAACTTTGATTTTGCAAACAGTGGCTGTCGGATCCACTCCTGAAGAAATGCGGGAGTGCCAATTGATTCAATTCGCGAGGCAAGTTCTTCGTCTGCCTGGACTCTTGCTGCTCGTTCGGAGTCGTCCTCGATTCCAGGTGTGCCACTCACCAGCACCAGGCCAGTCATTGCGTACGGATGCTGAATTGCAGCGTGTAGAGCCATGCGGGCTCCCATGCTGTAGCCAATAAGCACTTTGCCAAATGCGATGTCTGCAAGCTCGTCGCCAGTTTCCTGGAGGGAAAGCGAGATGCCTTGTGATTCACCATGATCGGGTGCATCGACAAATGTGTTAGTTGAATCACCGATTGCT
>CANKVI010000063.1 GCA_947487095.1 Acidimicrobiaceae bacterium
AAAGGGCAACACACGTGAACACACTCGACGAACAGCACATGCGCTTGGCAGTCACCACTGCTAATGATGCACGTCTGCGTTCGCGACCGAACCCATGGGTTGGTGCTGTTGTTGTTTCACCTAGCGGCGAGGTGTTTACCGGTTCAACACTCGAGCCCGGCAATGCGCACGCCGAAGTCGTGGCGCTGAGTGCTGCAGGTAAGAACGCCGTTGGTGCAACCCTGTATTCAACTCTTGAACCGTGCAGCCACACCGGTCGCACTGGCCCTTGCACCACCGCAATTATTGAATCGGGAATTAGCCGCGTTGTTGTTGGCACTCTTGATCCCGACACGAAAGTTTCTGGGAGTGGAGTGCAGCAACTTTGCAACGCTGGACTCGCCGTTGATGTTGGCGTGCTTGAACACGAAGTGCGCGTGCAACTCGCGCCGTATTTGCATCACCGATCAACAGGCAAACCATTTGTTGTGTTGAAGATGGCAAGCACGATTGATGGTCGCATTGCCGCTGCCGATGGATCGAGCAAATGGATTACTGGTGAGACTGCGCGCAAGCGTGTTCATCAGTTACGCGCCGAAAGTGACGCGATTGTTGTTGGTGCTGGCACAGTTCGCGCCGACAACCCGTCATTAACAGTGCGCGATGTTCACGGGCCGTCACCACGTCGCATTGTGCTTGGCAACATTGATCCGCAAGCAAATGTTCATCCGTGCACGCAATGGACAGGAACACTTCCCGACTTGCTTGACACACTGGGCAAAGAAGGTGTCGTGCAGTTACTCGTTGAAGGCGGTGCGCGAGTTGCAGCGTCATTCCATCGCGAGCGCCTCATTAACCAATATGTGATGCACATTGCACCAGTCATCGCCGGTGGCGACAATGCCGCAGGAATTTTCGCAGGCCCAGCAGCAACAACCATGGCCGACATGTGGCGTGGACGTGTGGTGTCGACCACCAATCTTGACGGCGATATTGAAATAATTCTCGAACCGAATCTCAACTAAAGGACCCCAAATGAGCAACAAACAAGTTGAAATGTCACCCATTGAAGATGTCGTTGCGGCAATTGCTTGTGGCGAAATGATTGTGATGGTGGACGACGAAGACCGTGAAAACGAAGGCGACCTCATTATGGCCGCACAATTCGCAACACCCGAAAAGATTGCATTCATTGTGCGCCACACCTCGGGTGTCGTCGTTGCGCCACTGTCGGGCGAACGTTGCGACGACTTGCGACTCCCCCTGATGGTGGACAACAACACCGAAAGTCATCGCACGGCCTTCACCATTTCGGTCGACCTGCTTGAAGGCACGACGACGGGAATTTCGGCAGCAGACCGCGCCGCAACATTGCGTGGGCTTGCCGACCCAAATGTTTCTCACTCAGCATTTGCACGACCAGGACACATCTTCCCGTTGCGTGCCCGCGAGGGCGGAGTGCTGAAGCGTGCAGGACACACCGAAGCTGCAGTAGACCTTGCTCGCCTTGCAGGATTGCAACCTGCTGGAATCATTTGCGAAATTCAAAATGATGACGGCACCATGTCGCGTTTGCCAGACCTTCGCAAGTTCTGTGCCGAGCACAACCTGCTGCTCTCCTCTATTGCCGACCTAGTTGAATACCGTCGTCACCATGAACGCCTGGTTGAGCGAGTGGGATCTGCAACAGTGCCAACCGAATGGGGCGGCTTCACCTGTGTTGCTTACAAGAGCACGATCGACGGCATTGAGCACCTTGCGTTCGTGAAGGGCGACGTGAGTGATGGTGCACCGGTACTTACTCGCGTACACAGCGAGTGTTTAACCGGTGACGTGTTTGGTAGCAAGCGTTGCGACTGCGGCCCACAACTTGCAGCAGCCATGCAACAGATTGATGCAGCAGGTAAAGGTGTTGTGGTGTACTTGCGTGGCCACGAAGGACGCGGCATTGGAATCGGCCACAAAATTCGTGCGTATTCATTGCAGGACGAAGGCTTCGACACCGTTGATGCCAACACTGAACTTGGACTGCCAGTTGACAGTCGCGAATACGGAATTGGCGCACAAATTCTTGCCGACCTTGGTGCTCGCGAACTTCGCCTCATGACCAACAATCCAGCCAAGTACGGCGGCATTGCTGGATACGGCTTAAGCATTGTGGAGCGCGTTCCGCTCAGTATTGATCCAACACCAGAAAACGAAGCATATTTGCGTACCAAGCGTGAGCGCATGGGCCACGTCTTTGACTCATCAGACATTTCAGGAAAATAAGGAGAACATCATGACCACATTTGAAGGATCACAAGACGGTAAGGGACTACGCGTCGGAATTGTGTGTTCGCGATTCAATGAATTCATTGTCAGTGCACTGCTCGATGGCGCAAAGCGCGGACTCGCAAATCATGGTGTAGCCGAATCTGACATTGACATCGCATGGGTTCCCGGTGCATACGAAATTCCTGTCACAACAAAGGCAATGGCAGTAACTGGCCGCTACGACACGCTTGTCACACTTGGTGCAGTTATTCGCGGCGAGACCGCACACTTCGAATATGTGGCCGGCCCTGTTGCCGACTCCATTGCCCAAATTCAATTAGAAACCGGAATGCCAATCGGTTTCGCTGTGCTTACCGTGGAAAACATTGAACAAGCTGTAGAGCGCTCTGGTCCGGGCGCAGGAAACAAAGGCGAAGAAGCCGCCGTTGGTGCAATTGAAATGGCCAACGTGTTGAAAGCGATTCGCGGAAAGTAGTTAAAGAATCAGAAAGCCCGTGCTGTTTTACGAGGCAACATTGGTTTCTAAGAACGGCTTGTCGCCAAGGATTGTTGCACGATGCATCACCCGACGGTGCGGCATGTAGTCGGCAGTTGCATAATGCTGCGTGAGTCGATTGTCCCAAAATGCAAGGTCATACTGCTTCCACTTCCATCTCACGGTGAACTCAGGTTTAGACACGTGCGATGTCAAATAGCCAAGAACCATTTCACTCTCGCGGGTTGAAAGCTCCATAATTCGCGTAGTAAACGAATAGTTGACAAAGATTCCGCGTTGCTTACTCACAGGGTGGGTTCGAACAACTGGATGCACCACCGGTGGGTTTTTCATTCGCGCGTTCTCGACCATTTTGCGAGTCTCTGGCGAGTTTCCATAGCGCTCAATCGTGAATGACGCAGCAATGTCATGTTCTGCGGTCAAGGTGAGGATGAATTCTTTAAACGAATCAGAGAGTGCCTCGTAGGCAGCGATACCACTTGCCCACAGCGTGTCTCCCCCGAACGGAGGCAACACTCGCGCTGAGAGCAACGCCCCAAGTGGAGGCTGTTCGATGAACGTTACGTCTGTATGCCACTCATCACTATCTGGTGGATTCTTATCGTTCGTATCGAGCACAATTATCTCTTTGGCGTCACCAGAATTTGGGTAGATGGGATGCACATGCAATTCCCCAAACTGCTGGGCGAGATCGCGGTGCTGTACTGGAGTGAGCGGTTGATTCTCAAAAAACAAGACCTGATGCTCGACAAGATTTGCCGATATTTCATCACGCAGGTCGTTTGATACAGGCTGGCAAAGATCTACGCCTGACACAAGCGCCCCAAGGGCCGGCGATATGCGTGTTACCTGCACAGAAGAAAGAGTAGCGAACAAGTCCTTCGCTCCGATCAGCGAATCGTTAGTGCACGTCCGGCGCGTTCCAGCACACATTGCCTGCAGGGCAACCGCCCGGCATAGGAAAGGCATCGATCATGGGCTTCTTGCTCACTTCGCTCGTTGCGGTCACGAGCCTGCTGACCGTCCACATTCCTCATCGCATCACTCCCCCTGTTTTTGAAACTCCAATCGAGGCTGTGAGCTACGTGGTGTTTGACCTTGATTTCAGCACCTTTAAGCGTGAGAGATTTTCACTGAAGCGCGCCTTCCCATTTCTTGATTGGACAACCGACGGTTGCTCCGCGCCTGTTGTTGGCGGTGAAGGACGCTCATTCAACTTCACGCATGCGTGTATGCGTCACGACTTTGGGTACCGCAACATCAAAAGACTCGGTCAGTTCAACGAAGTGGTGCGCACGAAACTAGATGAACAATTCCGTCGCGATTTGGAGTCTTCGTGTGCAACACAAGTACGAACCCGGAAAATTCGGTGCTTAATGTGGGCGGAAACGTTTTATGTTGCGGTTCGCGCAACAGGTGGTTAGCGCCTTAGGCCCACTCTTTCAAAACCGCAATGTTGATGAGTTGGTGCAGCATTTTCCCGGTTGCTCCCCACACCGTTTCGTCGTCTAAATGGAAAAAGTGAATCTGATACTGATTCGGTGGCGTTCCCCAGTGTTCTTCAACATAGGTGTCATCACGCACCAAGTCGGTGAGTGCGACGGAGAATACGCGATCAACTTCGGCATTCACGGCGCTCATAGATGGCGGTGTTTCCAAATACGCAAGCACAGGAACTATGTGGCTATTGCTGACATATGTAGACAATGCACTCATCTCGCCAATCACTTGCACATGCGACGGGTCGAGATTGATCTCTTCATAGGCCTCTCGAATTGCAGCCTGAACGAATGTTTCACCCTCGTCTACTCGTCCGCCAGGAAATGACACCTCCCCTTTGTGATTGCTGAGCGCTTTCGACCTGCGGGTGAGCACGACTTCTGGACCATTTGGTCCATCAAAGATCGGCACCAATACTGCAGAAGCGCGCGTACCTTCAGGTGGCGGTGATTGCTCGAGAGTGTTGGTGAAACGCTGCAATCGTCCAAGTAAATCTGGCGTGTTGCGAAGCGATGAGTGGTCTAACCGAGCAAATGGATTGGTGGGACGCACCCACACTGCTGCCGGCCGCGGAATACTTTGATCGCCGCCAGCGCGAACCATATTGCGAACTTACGCTTGAGGAGTCCAGCCACTCGCAAGTAGCTGACGAATTACTTCATCAAGACCAGCGGTCTTCAAGTTTGCAAGCGTCTTGCCTGGTTGTTCTTCGCCACGCTCCCAGGTTTCCCATGCTGTGCGAATTTTTTCAAGATCGGGTGCTGGTGTTGTGAAGCCCATTACATCAGCCTAACGACGAGGTTCTGTTTGCGCACCACGCTTCGCAAAGTTGGTGCCAAGAACAATGACACCAAGCACAACACCAACTCCAAGCAGTGCAAGTCGACCATTCGTTTCAATGTCGGCTACAAATGACAACACCAGGCAAGCGATAATGATGAGCCAATCAATCACGCGATGCACTCCACGGCTGATCCATTTAAATGCACTGAGAAAGCCATCAGTTATCGCAGCGTTGACCAACATAATGAGCCCCATTGCGGCAGGAATGGTTGGCTCTTTCAACTGCGCCGACATCATGACAAGTCCGCCAGCGATGAAATACTCCACAAACTGGTGCATCCAAAATCCGCGACCGTTACTTGCCATAGCTCCACACACTAGAAGAGAATTGAAAATGCCTCGGGCTTTCGCCCGAGGCATTTTCAACTATTTGTAGTTCGTTTGGGAAAACGATTTACATCATTCCCATTCCGCCACCTGGCATACCGCCGCCTGCTGCTCCGCCATTCTTGTCTGGCTTGTCAGCTACGAGGCATTCAGTGGTGATCACCAATGCGGCAATT
>CANKVI010000064.1 GCA_947487095.1 Acidimicrobiaceae bacterium
TGCGGACGAAGTTTGGCGTCAATGGTTGGCACGGTGATGAGCTTGGTTCCCAATGCGCGTTCAGGCGCACCAGTTTCATCAACATTGATATGCGATTGGGCAGCACACACAATTGCATCGGCAGGTCGCAACATGCTGGCCAGTGCAAACACATTTGCACCGGTACCACCATAAGCAAACTGGGTGACTACATCGTGATCGAACAATTCTTTGAATGCCTGTTCCGTGCGCACCGTAATTGGGTCGGCGCCATAAGCAGGGACGTGACCAGCATTCGCCTTCGCAATCGCCTCGAGCACCAGTGGGTGAGCGCCAGCAACGTTGTCACTTGCAAACGATGACTTCGGCGGCGTGGGCAGTTTTGTCACAGATCCAGTATGGGGTGCCATCCACACATTGAAATCAGTCTTGGCTTATCTTTTCGTCATGACCAAATCACAAGTTCCTGGGGTGAATCGACCCGGCGAACTAGGGAGTACTCGCACCGAACGCCCCATAGCTGATGTGGCCAAATGTGTCTGGTGCAGAACTCCGTTACCGGTACAAACGGGATCTGGACGTCCACGCAGGTTCTGCACTCAAGCCTGCAAGCAATGGGACTGGGTGGCCCGTCAGCGGGCCTCAGAGCTGGCTCTCAGCGAAGATGAGTTGGTGGTGACGCGCAGCGAACTCGATGCGTTACGCGATCAAATCTTCATCTTGAAGTGTGCAATTGACGATGTGGAACAAGATCTGGATCCATCAATTGATCCAACGACACGAGACTTCAAAGCAGCATTGACATGGCTGTTAGATGCTGCAAAACCCCTTGTGACAGACTCAATTACTGGGGTTTCCCAGCCTCGTTGATTGTGGGGTTTAGCCCATAATCATAGTTATGTAAAGTAAGGACTGATCGTGAAAACACTGCCAATTAGGGGAATCCCTGCCCCGCAAGTTTTTGAAGAACTCGAATCGCTGCGCACAAACGACGTTGATTGGCGTAACGGACGCGTGTTTAGTTTGGCGTACTACGCAGGCCCTGAAGCCATTGCGGTAGCCGAAGATGCGTATCGTCGATTCAGCGGCGAAAATGCACTGAGTACCGATGCATTCCCAAGTCTGCGAATCATGCAATCCGACGTGCTGTCCATGGTTGGTCCATGGCTTGGTGCCGACAAGGACTCAGCCGGGTTCATGACCTCAGGAGGCACTGAAAGCATCCTGATGGTCGTTAAAGCCGCCCGTGACCAGTTCGCAGCCACCAATGGAGTGACAAACCCAAACCTCGTTCTGCCCACGTCTGCCCACGCTGCATTTGAAAAGGCTTGCCATTATTTCGGTGTTGAATCCCGACGGTCTGACGTTGGACCAGATTGGCGCGCAGATATTGAAGCCATGGATCGGTTAATCGATAGCAACACCATTTTGCTCGTTGCCTCTGCCCCGCAATACCCGCAAGGCGTCATCGATGACATCACCAGCATTGCTGAACTTGCCACGAAGCATGGCGTGAACTGCCATGTGGATGCGTGTATGGGCGGCGTAACACTCGCCTACCTAGAGAAGCTTGGGCATGCGATTCAGCCCTGGAATTTAGGTGTTCCCGGCGTGACCTCCATTTCTGTAGACCTCCACAAGTATGGCTACACCTCGAAAGGCGCATCTGTAGTGATGTACCGCAATAAGCAGTTGCGGTCACATCAAGGATTCTTCACCGACAATTGGCTTGGCGGAATGTATGCATCCTCTGGTGTTTTGGGCACCAAATCAGGAGGTGCAATTGCGAGTGCTTGGGCGGTGCTGTGTCATCTCGGAGATGATGGATACACAAAACTGACCAGCCATGCTCGACAAGCAACGGAAAAACTCGCTAATCACATCACAGCTCACGAGCATCTCATTCTCCGCGGATACCCCGATTCCACGCTCATCGGTTTTGGTGCTGCTGATCCGTCATCGCTCAATGTGTTTGCCGTTGCGGACGAGTTGCGAGCACGTGGATGGTATGTGGATCGGCAAACTCCTCCCGAATCGCTTCATTGCACCGTAAGTGCAGTTCATCACACCACCATGGATGCATTCATTGTTGATCTTGACATCTGTATCAAGACGGTCTTGAGCACTCGCCTGTCCGGCGATGTCGGCGCTTACGGCAACCTAGAGTGATGTCATGAGCAACAACGAGTCAAATAACCAAAGCACCGGAGCGTTTGGCCAGCAACAAGTAAACGATCTCTTTGCGCTGCTCTCTGATTTCAATCCAGTCACTTCTGGTGCAAAAGCTGTTGATCAAGCAAAGCGAACAGTCGAATCGCTTATCTCTGCAATGGAATTGTTTGTGCAATCCATGGACAACATGAATCAAGTTGCTTCGCGCGTCAATCGCTTGCTTGATGACATTGAGGGTCCGATGCGCCAAGTCATGCCACACGTGAATGGCGCATTAGGAGCAGTGAACAAACTTGCGGAGGTATCTGGCGCATTGACCGAGCTAAGCAAACGTCTTGGACCACTGATGGCATTCCTGCCTCAAAATTCTAAGCCGAAAGATTCAACTGCCCCATCAAATCCTGAAGCGAGTTAACGACTGCGCTTAGAGCGCGATGTCGAGAGGTGAAGCTACGTGCAAAGCAGGTGTGCTCGTTTTTTCCATGCGCACGATCTGCGAGTCAACTAGATCTTTCACTCCAGACAACGGCAACACGTTCAGCACGCCCTGACCGTTTCGCATTACGTCTACGAGTTGGTCTCCTTGACACAACACAACTGAATGACCGCTAATCACAATGTGAGCAGCAGCAATCTCGGTGTCCACATGGCTACGCAAATAATTAAATACTTCGCGAACTGACTCAAGCTTGATACCGGCATCAAGCAGGCTCTTGATCACTCGAAGCTCGAGGAGGTCGCGATAGCTGTATACGCGACGTGAGCCGCTACCAGTTGCATCACAACCAGATGGACGCACCAAATTGGTTCGGGCCCAGTAGTCCAACTGGCGATAGGAAATTCCTACAACTTCTGCCGCTTGGGTGCCGCTAAATCCCTGATGCATCATGTCAGGCTACGGGGGCTTTTTGGGTTTGACTAGCCCTGGAAATCCTCTGGATTGATGGAGTTGATGAATTCACGGAAGTCATCGAGTATCTCTTCTTCATCAGATTCCTCCGCTGACACTGCAGCCTTTCCAACTTTGTCCATCAGATCAGACTCAACAAATACGGGAACTTCTGCGCGAACTGCCAACGCGATGGCATCCGAAGGACGCGCAGAGATAACTCGTTCTGCACCATCCACCTCAATGTGGATATTGGCAAAATAGGTATGTTCCTTTACGTCAGTTACAACCACCATTACCACTTCCCCACCCATTTCCGAGATGGTATTCAACATCAGATCGTGCGTCAGCGGGCGATCAGGAACAACTCCGCTCAAAGCAACCGAAATAGAGGACGCTTCTGCTTCACCGATGTAGATGGGGATCACCCTTCGAGATTCGTCAATTTCGCGAATCAGCATTACAGGAATATTGGAGGGAACTTCAACTCGAATTCCTTCAAGTTCGGCGGCAAGTCTTTTCGTCATGACGCAATCACCCTATTACCTATGACTGACGATTGCCACGGAAAGACCGAGCGGCAACTTCTACAAGCGTGGACCTCAATTGTTCACCCAACTCAATCAAGTTATCCAGTAGCTCTTCCGCCTGAGCCTTTGAAGTTGGATTCTTGCGGAGAAAAATAGGTTGAACCTTTGTCTCGTACATTGACACTTCTGCTTCGGCCTGTCGTTTCAACATTTTCAAGTTTCGAACGTCAATACCGAAATCGGAGAACTTACGGATGATCTCTAGAACTTCCCGATCAAGCGGTGAATACATCTCCATGTCACCCATCTTCCGGGGCGAAACAATTCCCGCTGCGATAACTTCCTTGAGCAAAGTTTCGTCCATATCTATGGAAAGCAATAGCTCGCCACGATCAATTGACAACGTGTCGTCACGCATGGCGCGAGCCTTATGCGGTGCAAGCGGAGCCGCTGACAATTTCTTCGCAGCCGCTGGGTGTGAACCTTGATGAACAATGCCACGCACACCAGTTGGGTCAGTGTCGTCGTAAGGACGAACCATTCCATCGCTGGTGTCGTTGTCTAGTCGCGTGCGGATGACCTTCAGTGGCAAATAGTTTTCTCGTTGTTCACGCAAGATGAAACGAAGGCGTTCAACTTCTGAATCGCTGAACTTGCGATAGCCCGAAGGGGTTCTCTCCGGCTCGATCAAACCCTGACTTTCGAGGAATCGAATCTTTGAAATGGTGACGTCAGGAAATTCATCAAGCAATAAGCCGAGAACTTCGCCAATCGATTTGTAGTTCTTCTCATCCATTGAAGAACACCATGCGGTATTTCCCAATCTGCAATTCATCACCCTGCTCAAGTGCCAATTCGTCAATTCGCATCTGATTGACATACGTGCCGTTCAGTGATCCAAGATCTCGTACGACGTATCGACCGTTATCGATTACAACTTGTGCATGGCGACGTGAAACTGTTACGTCATCCAAACAAATTGCGCTTTCTGGGTGACGCCCAATTGTTGTCAAACCATCGACTACATAGCGATTGCCACTTTGCGCTCCAGAACGAATAACGAGCAGGCCCTTACCCGAATGCAACTCTGCACTAGACAGTGAGACATTGTCTGCGTCGCCCGGTGCATCCTGCAACGGATCAACTTTTGCAAGAACAATCGTCCGCTCTTCCGGCTGATCCAGCACAGAACCGCAAGCTGAACAGAACCCTGATTGCGGCGGGTTGCGATGACCGCAACTGTTGCAAAACACGTACGACATACCCCTACCGTAGCCCTTTGGCGGCTCTCCCCTTCTGAAGATTCGATCGCACGATGGGCACGTAGGTCACAGCCGTGTAATACGACAGCGCTAAACCAGGGATTGCGCACATCCAACCCACCACAAGCGCGAGATCGGCCGTGACATGCGTGCTTCCGGCTAACAGCAGAAACGGGACTGCCATCATGAGCAAAAACGTGTACCACTTGCCGTTATTGCTGACCGGAAAGCGCTCCATTCCCATCATGGTCGCAACCAGCATCATCGCCCCGACAAGTACCTCACGTACCAAAATGGCGATGCACAACCACATCGGCACCGCGCCATCGATGAGAACGCTGATCGCGCTGACGACGAATAACACGCGGTCGACAGTCGGGTCAAAGACTGAGCCAAAGGCTGAAACTTGATTGAACTTTCGTGCGAACCAGCCATCCACCCAATCGGTCATTCCAAGCACGCCAAGTAAGAGTGCGGCGCCCGCACGTTCGTCTTTGGCAAATAGCAAATACAGGAAGAGCGGAAGGACACACAGACGGGCCAAGGTAATGAAATTCGGGATACTCAGCATGCCCGACCACATGCTTGTCTGATTGTCGCTCACACAGCGACAATACAAGCATTCGCTGTACTGTTGACGCGATGGCTTC
>CANKVI010000065.1 GCA_947487095.1 Acidimicrobiaceae bacterium
GACAATGTTTGCACCCGATCAAACTGTTGACCGTCATTGAAGTATTGCGTCCACGCTTCTGTGCCGTTGTAGTCAGACGACGTCCAGTAGTACCCAATGTCAAAACCACCAATAGGAGTCGGTTCGCGGTTCACTCGATTTTGTGCAAGTACTCGCCATGCAATGTTCAATTCATTGGCTGATGGCAAGAACCAATCAGTGAACCCGTTGCAAGCTTGCGAGCGCACCAACGCCGCGGCATGAACACGATTAGCCCCATATCGCTTCACGATGAGATCAGTGTTCGACTTTCCCGCACCTACTGCTTTTGCGCGCACACGATCATTCTGCAATGCGTGAATGCCTTGAATACCTCCCGCTGGTTTGAATGGCACTCCAGCAATTTCGCAACTCGCGGGAGCTGCTTCCAAATATCTCCCCCACGGTTGCGTGGAACCGGCATCGTAAAACACCACGCCACCACCAGGACCAATATCGCCAACCGAACAACTCACACCTGCGGAACACTGAACATATTGTCGAACTGAAGTAACCACTACAGGTGGTGGTGGATTTCCTGAACCCGCTGGAAATGACCTCACCGTAACGACACCAAACTTTTGCGACGCAAATGATCCTTCGTGGTATGGACTCATAAGGAGATCTTTGTTTCCGGTTAATCCCTTGATGATTCCGTTTGCATCTGTGAATTTCGTTCCGTCTTGAAACTGCTGATACCACGCAAATGTTGCACTCTGTTCCGATGAAGTCCAAATCACTCCGCGATAGAAACGGCCGGTTCCACCAAGCTTCCAATAGTTATACAACGCGTCAAGTTCATCTGCAGATGGAATGCTCCAACCAGATTGAATCTTCGCTGCAATGCTCGCCGCACCAAATTTCTCAAGCATCAACTGTGTGTTTTTTGCACCCATGCCAATCTGCATTGAACGCAGCCGCAGCATGGCCGCAGATAGTCCATCTTGACCATCTACATACAGCGATTCGCGCGGACCCCAATTCGAACCAAACGCCTTGGGCTCCATGCGTGCTTCAAGAAAACGGCCCCACCACTGCAGTGAGCCAGCGTCGTAAAACACCACGCCGCCGCCTGGGCCAATCATGCCAACTGCACAACCTTCGCCGCTTTCCTTGCAGGAAGTTGCGGCCTGTGCTGGCTGAGCGATTCCAATCAACCCAAAAACGAACAAAGTCATCACAAGAACTAATCGGCGCATGTATTCACCGTAACTCACGCATTTCCAATTTTGATCCAATGCTGGTTAAACAGCGGGTATAGAAAGTGTGAAGGTGGAGCCGACTCCAACTTCAGATGTCACGCTGGCATCGCCTCCATGCAACAACGCAATGTGTCGCACAATTGCAAGCCCTAGTCCTGTGCCACCAGTTCCGCGACTGCGAGCATCATCCACGCGATAGAAACGTTCAAACACGCGTCCAAGGTGTTCGGCGGCAATTCCAGGCCCATTGTCGGCTACGGAAATGAGCATTCGACCTTCATCACGACGCACTTCAACTTTTACTATTGATCCCTGGTCGCTGTACTTCACCGCATTGTCAATCAGGTTTCCCACCGCAGACACCAACTGTGCCCGGTCGCCAATCACCGACATATCGGGGTTGTCCTCAACCACGATCATCACCGACTTCGCCAATGCAGCGCTACGAATACGGCCGACTGCTTCATCAATCACGCGCGCAGTGTGTATGGATTCACGCTTCGACAGGCCATCAAATTCAATGCGAGCAAGATCAAGCAGGTCGTTGACGGTCTCATTCAAACGAGTGACTTCATTCAAAATGATTTCCGCTAATCGCGCAGATTCTGACTCGCCCATTTCAGCAATGAGGTTCTCGGCCATCAACGAAATTGCTCCAATTGGTGTGCGCAATTCATGACTGATGTTGGCAACGAAATCGGTACGCACTCGGTCAATCATCAAACGCTGCGTGATGTCTTCAACAATTGCTGCGGCACCACCGTCGGCGAGCGTGACCGTAGCAATTTCAATGGAGCGAAGTACTTGGTCACCAAAATCGAGTTCAGTTCTGCCAATGGTTCCAGCGAGAGCTGCTCTCAACAGTCCTTCCAGGCTTTCCACAAACAAAATGTGGTCGTCTGATTGCGGTGTAAACAGGCTGTCGGCCGCTCTATTGCTCCACATATTGGAGCCATCGCTCGACATGACCACCACACCAAGTGGCAATGCATCCATGGTTGCGTTAATCCGCGAGAGTGACTGAAATTCTTCTTCAGAAAGTTGATGGACAGGCGTTACTAGTTCAGCATCCTTGCGCTTTAACCATGCCATATAACCCTCGTTTCTTTCAGAGGTGAAACTACCAGCCGATCGAGAGTCAATTCCCTTCTTTATTACGGCGTACGGTGGGTGCATGAAGAACTCGACCCCACACTCGCCCCTTACTTGTGAAGCCTGCCGCATCATCGACAAGACCGATGGAGTTGAAGACGGCAAACTTTTTAACCTCGCGCATTGGAAAGTTACGAACGAGCGCATGCACTGGCAACATGCTCGCGAGGTGCAAGACAAAGTTTCCGATCGCATCACCGGTTTTGCCGGCTCGCTGAACTTCGTGTATCTCCACACCTTGTGGTTCGTTATTTGGATTGCACTCAACGTCGGACTGATTGGTGCATCGTTCCAATTTGATGAGTATCCATTTGGATTACTCACCATGATTGTGAGCCTTGAGGCAATCTTTCTTTCCACCTTTGTGCTGGTGAGCCAGAACCGTTTGGCTGCACGCGCCAACATTCGTTCACAGGTTGACTTTGAGTCGAACCTGCAGTCGCTTATTTGGCTGGTTCACCTGGCGCAGCAATCAAACGTAGACATTGCGCATGTTGACAAGTTGTGTGCAGAGGCGATTACCGAATCCCGCAATCTTGCCTAGTTAATTTGGTAAACCGCGCCTAATTCGCGCGGCACACATCGGGTCATGAATATTGGCCCGTCTTTACAGCGTCAACATATGTTGATAACCTCATGCTTTGGATAGAAGAAAGCGCCTATCGGCATGGGGCGTCAGAAGAAGAAATCATTCATGCACTAAGCAACCCTCTAAAGCACTTTGAATTAGACGAAATGATCATGATCACTGGACCCGATTTTGCCGGCAACGTTTTGGAAATTGGTGTCGTAGAAAGCCCAGAGTATTTGGTGGTCATTCATGCAATGAAAGCACGGAAGGAATTCTTGAGGTAGTTCTATGGCAAAGGTAATCAGACCGACTATTAACCAATTGGATCAAGTGGCTTCGCAGGTTCGTGAGCTCAGCGCAGCAGAGGCTGCCCTTTTTGATATCCGAATGCAGAAGGCAATTTTTGAGCGAAATGCTTTGAAGTGCGTCAAGAGCGCTCGAAAGGCCGGCGTTTCTTGGCGCAATATTGGGGCTGCTCTCGGGGTTTCTGCCCAAGCAGTCCATCGTAAATATTCACCGCATATTTGATACTGCCACCCACCCATTGAGTACCTTGACGGCATGACGAATCGCGACAACCTGCATGCCAAGGTGCGCGCCATTCTGGAAAAAGCCAACCACCCAAACACTCCGCAAGCTGAAGCCGAAACTGCTTTAGCACTCGCCTTTCGGTTAATGCAGAAGTACGACATTGACGAAAGCTCGGTAAGCAAGCGAACGTTCGACAACGAAACGGTGAAGACAAAGACCTTCACGATCACCGGTCAATACCGTGTGCGCCGCGGAACTCTGTTGTGGAATATCGCTAATGCGGTTTCGTGTCATTCGTATCGCGACATGATGGAACCAAATCCAACACAAGTCATCATGGTTGCCTTCGGCACTGAAAACGACCTCTTCTCGCTTGAAGCGTTGTACACCGCTGCCGACCTTCTTGCGGCGCGTTCTATTCCTTCTGGTGACCGCCGTTTCAAAACCTCGTGGTGGCGCGGGTATTGCGAAGCAATTGGCGCAAAGCTTGCAAAAGAGCATCAAACCATTGTCAAAGAGTCACCAGGTGTTGGGTTGGTTCTTGTTGAACGCGCCGAACGTGCACGACGCGTGATGGTGCAGAACACCCCACACCTGCACAGCAGCACCAGCAATTACCGCAGCGATCGCGAGGCTTTTGGTGCGGGCCACCGCGCTGGTCAGCAGTTTTCCAGTGGTCGCAATAGTTTCGGCAATTCCAGTCGACAATTAGGAACTGGCCGCAATGGCTAGTTCCGAAGCGATGCGTGTGTATGCGGCGGAGGATGCGCTTGAGAAAAGCTCTCCAACACGAGTCCTCAGTATGAATGATGCAACAGCGTGGATTACCACCATTGCCGAGAACGAAGACTTAGACCCACCAGCACTTGTGCGACAGAAAATGTCGAGCGATTTGCTTGGTCTGGCGTTTAGCGACGAATGGTGCATTGCTGTGCGCAAGGCAAAACCAACGCAACTGTTGCTGTTGCACGAACTCGCCCACTTGTCATGTGCGAACAAGGGTCACGGCGCAGAG
Source organism: Acidimicrobiaceae bacterium (assembly GCA_947487095.1). The sequence goes on from CANKVI010000065.1 coordinate 4,490, forward strand.
TTTCAGCGACAACTTGTGGAATACGTGCGTAAATACGTGTCAATCACACACGCAGCAGAACTGGCGCAACTACTTAAATAGAGCCAGTGTCAAGCAACTTCTGAAAGGCTTCCACCTGAATCATGGGAATGCCCAACTCGGTTGCTTTCGTTACTTTCGAAGCACCTGGGTCTTCGCCCACCACTACGCAATAGGTTTTTGCGCTTACTGAACCTGGGGATTTTCCGCCGCGATCTTTAATTGCCGCTTCAGCTTCGTCGCGTGTAAACCCTTCCACGCTTCCCGTTACCACGATTGCTTTGCCAACCAGATTCTGCGGCAAGTCGCTGGTGACCACATTGCCGAATTCCACTCCGCCTTTACGCAACTTTTCAATAATTGCTTTGTTCGGCTTTTGCTTGAACCATGTTGCAATTGATTGCGCAATTACTCCACCAACGCCGTCAATGTTGCTGAGTTCTTCTTCGGTGGCTTCCATAATGCGATCAAGCGAACCGAAGGTTTTGGCAAGCGATTCTGAAGCTGCAGGCCCCAAGTGCTTGATGCCCAGAGCGGTCAGCAGTTTTGGAAGTGGTTTTGACTTCGACTTGTTGATTCCTGCCAACAAATTAGTGGCGCTTAATTCGCCGAAGCCTTCAATTTGCAACAACTGTTCTTGGTTCAATGCATACAAGTCACCAACATCGCTGACTAAACCAAGATCGGAAAGAGCAAACACGGTTTTCTCGCCTAAACCTTCAATATCCATTCCTCCGCGCGATGCGAAGTAGATGATTCGCTGATCGCGCTGGAACGGACACGATGGTTCGACACAGCGAGTGTCGGACTCGCCTTCAATTTGCACCAATGTGGACTTCACATCGCACGGGCATGTTTCAGGAAACTTCCACGGCTTCGAGTTCTTCGGGCGCTTTTCGAGAACTGGACCAACTACTTCGGGAATAA
>CANKVI010000066.1 GCA_947487095.1 Acidimicrobiaceae bacterium
CCGATTTCTTCATCGGCTTCCATTCGTAATAGGCATTCATCGGCATAACACACCGATGACGACTAATGAGGTTACGAAACGAAGGCTTCTCGGCAACCGACTCTGACCGCGCGTTGATCAAACTCGCTGCGCGTGAAACATCTTTCGCCCACACTGGAACCAGGCCCCACGACATGACATCTAATTGCACTAGACCCTCAATGCCTCGTAAAACGTACACATCGCTAGTCGGAGAAATATTGAAGTTCAGAGATAGTTCTGCGCTACTTGCAACCGCAGAAAAAGCTTGCGCAATTTCCTGCGCACCAGTTTTGCGCACATACCTTCCACACATGCTTGGCTATCTCAGCAGGCCCGTATTGTCTGCGAAGAGCTGAACCAACACCGGAGTCACAATCAAGCCTGGAAGCAGCGAACCTAATCGAATCTTTTTAATGTCCAGCAAGTTCAATCCGATTGCCATAACTGCTAAGCCACCTGTCGCAAACAATTCAATTCGCATTCGATCATTGAGAAGCGAATCAAGTTGCGTGCCAAACAATGTCAATGTTCCTTGCACGACGAACACGCTGACAGCGCTAAACAGCACTCCAACACCATGAATTGCACCAAAAATGACGCTCATGAAACCGTCAAGTGTTCCTTTGATGATGTACAACTGCGGTGTTTCTCCTGACGCATCTTGGATCGCACCAAGAATGGTGAGTGGGCCAATACAAAACAACAGCGTTGCTGTGACAAAACCAGAAATGAATCGACCTGGATCTTGTCGTTTCGCAAAACGCTTCCGAATTACTTCCCCAATGCCCTCGAGCCGATCTTCGATGCGTAACACTTCACCGATTAATGCGCCAAAAACCATTCCGAGTAGCGGAAACACCATGTTGTGCGTTTTCAACAAATCGCTCAGACCGAGACCGATGGTGACCATGCCGATCACTTGTACGACGATCAATCGAACTCGATCAGGGATCTTGTCTCCCATTGCAATGCCAACCATGCCGCCGATTAACACTGTGGCAGTATTGATTAATGTTCCGAGGCCAACCACACGACCACGCTATATGACAGTGATCTTGGCGCTCTGCGCTGCAGCGTTTTACGGAGTCGCTGACTACTCAGGAAGTCGTGGCGCCCGCATTGCCCACGCCGCATCAATTACGTTCCTCGGTCAGGCAGTGGCTTTTGTATTTATCGGCTTCTTTCTGTTGTTTGCCCGAACGCCCGTTATGCCAGCCGAAAGTTGGATGTGGACCACCGGTGGTGGATTTGGCGGCGCCATTGCCTTGGTTGCGTTTTATCAAGCCATGTCAAAGGGCTCAATGACGGTCATCGCGCCAATCACAGCAGTCATTGGATTATCTGTTCCCGTTCTCGCTGGGGTGTTGCAGGGCGAACGCCCGTCATCACTTGCCTGGCTTGGCATAGCAATAGCGGTTGTTGCCGTTGCACTCGTTGGCGATGTTCTCGATCACCACGACCTACCAACCTCCATGAGCGCCATATGGATGGCCATAGCTGCAGGCTTTGGTTTTGGCATGATTTTTGTGTGCATGGGCAATGCAAGTCATGAACATGGTCTGTGGCCATTGTTTGGTCAGCGTTTGGTCAGCGTGCCAACTGTTGCGCTCATCGCACTACTCCAAACAAAGCGAGTTCATGTACCTAAGAAAGCAATCGGCTTTGCAATTCTTGCAGGTGTTCTCGACACCTCGGCCAACGGTCTATACCTTGCAGCGACCAGCATGGGCTTGATGTCACTTGTTTCAGTCATTGTTGCTCTCTATCCAGTTTCAACTGTTGCGCTTGCCATGAAGTTTGACCACGAACGGCTCCATCGCTCACAAGCCGTTGGAATTTTGATGGCTGCTGCGGCTTTAGTGCTCGTCAGTATCTGATCTACGAGCACGAGTGTGCAGAGTCGGGCTGGCGGGATTTGAACCCACGACCTCTTGTCCCCCAGACAAGCGCGCTAACCAAGCTGCGCTACAGCCCGTATCTTGCCGAGCCTAACGGAACAGTTCGATTACACGCCAAGACAGATACAGCACTAGTCCACCCACCAACAGCTTGAAGTGCCACGGCAACGGGACGTTTTCTTCTCCATCAACACCTGCGAGCTTTTTCAGATCAAGATTCTTGGCGGTAATTGTCCCGTGCGCATTGGCAACTTCGATTTCAGTTGAACAGTTCGGGCAACGACCGTCCTGCGAAACCGCGCTAGGAGCCAAATACTTTGAACATGGTTCACACCACGGCATAATGCTTAACTTCAGTCCGATCGCTTGCGAACACGCAACTTGATAGGTGTTGAACCGAATTCGAATTTTTCGCGGATTGATCGTTCCAAATATCGCAAATAATGCTGAGGCAATTCCCTGTTTACGAACAGGGTAAACGTTGGCGGATCATTTGCACCTTGCAACGCATACAACACACGCGCGCCAGCACCCGCTGGTTGCTTTTGTTGTGCTTCCGCAATCACACGGTTTACATCCTTTGTTGGAACACGTTTGTGATAATCGACTATGCACTCCTGCAAAATTGGGAGAAGACGGTGAACGCCTTTGCCAGTAAGTGCTGACAGTTTGAGCACTGGTGCGTCGCCGATGAAATACAACTTCCGAGTCATTTCCGTGTCAATGTGCTCGCGCCCATCTGCATCAAGTGTTTCCCACTTGTTCAACACCACGATGACTGGGCAACCTGCGGCATCGATACGTTCCGCGAGGCGTTGATCTTGGTTTGTAATTCCCTCTTGTGCATCGATCACGAGCAGGGCGACGTCTGACTCATCAACTGCCCGCAGAGCGCGAACAAATGAGTAGTACTCGGCAGATTCGTCTACCTGACTCTTGCGGCGCATACCTGCGGTGTCAACGAAAACTATTGGACCGTCAGGCGTGTCTACCTGTGTGTCAATTGCGTCGCGTGTAGTTCCTGCCATGTCATGCGTAATAGAGCGGTCTTCGCCTACCAAGCGGTTAAACAACGTGCTCTTACCTACGTTTGGACGACCAACAATTGACACGCGCGGAATTCCGGACACGCCGCGTGGAAGAACTACCTCTTCTTCTGTGTCTGGCGCATCAACAATTTCCAAAATCATGTCAAGCAAGTCGCCAGATTTGCGACCGTGCAAAGCGGACACCGGCACAGGATCGCCAAAACCAAGTTTGAGAAAGTCCCAGCGATCAGCTTCCCGCTTATCCGAATCGATCTTGTTACTTACCACGATGACTGGGCAATTCAGGCGACGTAGCCACAAACCAATTTGCTCGTCATCGTCGGTGACCCCGATAGCGGTATCAACGACAAACAGCACCAAACTTGCGGTCTTTGCGGCTTCCTCGACTTGACGACTTACCTTGGCGTCGAGCTCCGAACCACCTGGCATCCATCCACCGGTATCCACCAAGTTGAACTTCTTGCCTGTCCACTCAACTTCGCGCTCAAATCGATCGCGCGTAATTCCTGGCTGATCTTCGACAATGGCAACCTGTGCACCCATGAACCGATTGAACAATGTGCTCTTGCCAACATTGGGCCTTCCAACAATGACTACCGTCGGAAGAGCCGATGGAGATTCGTTTTCCAGTTCGGTTGTCACCCATTCATTCTACTCGCGTGATTGAAACAATGGTCTGAACTCCAAAGCGTGAAAAACACTGCAGTATTGTGTTCATAGATGCAAAATACGCCTGAACCTATACGCAGCGTTGATCGCGTGTTGCTTGCTGCCCCACGCGGCTTTTGCGCAGGTGTGGAAATGGCAATCAAAGCACTTGCCTGGATGGTGCGCACATTCCCTGCTCCTGTCTACTGCTATCACGAGATCGTGCACAATCGCGCCGTTGTGGATCGCTTCCTGAAATTGGGTGTTGTTTTCGTTGATGATATTTCTGAAGTTCCAATCGGCATGCCCATCATGCTTTCGGCTCACGGATCGGCACCGCAGGTAGTTGAACTGGCTCGTCAACGTGGAAGTTACGTCGTTGACTCGGTGTGTCCATTAGTGACGAAGGTGCACCATGAAGTCAGAGTGCGCGCTGGAAAAGGTTTCCGAATTGTGTACGTAGGACACGAAGGTCATGAAGAAGCGGTTGGAACTATGGCTGTTGCGCCAGATTCCATATCTCGAGTTGAGTCATTGGATGAAGTTGATGCGTTACCAACTTTTTCTGAGCCTGTTGCATTGCTCGCACAAACAACGCTATCGCACCGAGATTGGGCAGGCATCGCAGATGCAGTAAAAGTGAAGTATCCGTCCGTGTGGTCCCCTGGTAAAAGTGATTTGTGTTTCGCAACCACCAACCGTCAAAGCGCGTTGCTACAAATTGCATCTCAATGTGACTCCGTGATTGTTATTGGATCGGCGAATTCTTCGAACACGCGAGCATTAGAAAAACTTGCACATGATGAAGGGTGCGAACACGTCTATCGCATCAACAGCGTGGACGAATTACCACGAGATCTACATGGCGTTGTTGGAGTTACCGCTGGCGCTTCGGCACCTGAAGATCTGGTTAACGAAGTTCTCGCATTTCTCAATCCGACTCACGGTGTTGAAGAAATTCGGATCACGCTCGAAGAAGAATACTTTCCACCACCGCGCAACATTCGCCAACTACAAGGTGGAATTGAAACAGCGGCGTTGACCATGATTGGTGCGCCGGTTTCATCAGCGATCAGTGTGGACGATCGTTTAGTAAGTGCTAGCGACGTTCTTTCGTCACTTGACTAACTAGTTTCGCGGAACTTTGCTCCACGGCATCTCGCGGTCTACCCGTACGTCGCCCGGAAGACCCAACACGCGCTCTCCCAAAATGTTACGCATGACCTCTGAGGTTCCGCCTTCAATGCTGTTCGCACGTGCTCGCAGAAACGCCTTTGGTATGGAATCAAAGGTCATTGCTGAATCTGGACGCACCATTTCATAACTTCCATACAACATGCCTTCAGCCCCAAGAAGTTCGATGCAGAACTCATACGTCTCTTTGTTCAGATCGGCACTAGCCATCTTTCCAATTGAACCCTCAGGTCCAGGAACGCCAACTTTGCGATTCTGACCAGCACGAATGTTGGTGAGACGTGCGACTTCGGAACGGATCCACAACTTCATGAGTTTTTCTTTTGTCGCTGCGTCTTTGCGCTCAGTCGGCAACTTTTCCCATAGTTTGACCGCTTCGCGAATTGGCCCCGAACCTTTCTGCGGAATAGCACCGCCGATGGCAACACGCTCATTCATCAACGTTGTCAAACTCACTCGCCAACCGTCACCCACGTTGCCCAACGTTTCCGAAACTGGAATCCGTGTGTCGGTGAAATAGACCTCATTAAATTCGGCTTCGCCGGTCATTTGGCGCAATGGTCGAACTTCAACTCCAGGACCATGCATATCGACAACGACCGC
>CANKVI010000067.1 GCA_947487095.1 Acidimicrobiaceae bacterium
TCGAGGACAATGAGACTGCCGAAGTCATGAACAAGATGTTCGTCAACGTCAAAGTTGATCGTGAAGAACGTCCAGACGTTGACGCGATATATATGGACGCCGTGCAGGCGATGACGGGGCGCGGTGGGTGGCCAATGACCGTGTTCTTGGCTCCCGATGGAAAGCCGTTCTTCGGCGGAACCTATTTTCCAAAACCTTCATTTCTCCAGTTAATGAATGCGATCACCGAAGCATGGAACAATCGCCGAGATGACATCAATAACAACATTGATGCGCTAATGGAAGCGCTGGAACGCACTGCGAAAATTGAGCAACATACCGAGATTGCTGATTTCTCCACGTTTGAGAGTGCCGTCACCCAGTTGCGTGCAAACTTTGACCCTTCATGGGGTGGTTTTGGTAAGGCCCCAAAATTCCCAAGCACGATGAACCTTGAGGTGTTGTTACGTCAACTGCTTGCGGGTGAAGACAGCGATCTAGAAAACATCGTCACTACTTCTCTCGATGCCATGGCTAGCGGTGGCATGTACGACCACATCGGTGGCGGCTTCTCTCGATACAGCGTTGATGAAATGTGGCTCGTTCCCCACTTTGAAAAAATGCTCTACGACCAGGCACTTCTCGCCCGTGTCTATCTGCACGCAGGGATGCTGTTCGGAAATGAAACCTGGAAGCAAGTTGCTCGGGAAACCATTGAGTATGTACTGCGCGAACTCACTCATCGAGACGGTGGGTTCTTCAGTGCCGAAGATGCCGACTCACTCGACGACAGCGGACATAGCCACGAAGGCCACTTTTATGTGTGGAGCCGTGACGAATTCACACGTGTTTTGCCCGATCACCTTCAAGAAGTAGCAATCAAATGGTACGAGATAACTGCACTCGGAAACTTTGAAGGCAAGAACATTCCTGCCCGACTTCATCACCGTGGCGATCTCTCACGACCTGCCGAAATCGAAGAAGCTCGAGTCATTCTGTTTGAACACAGAAATTCTCGCCAGCGACCGCTCTTGGACGACAAGGTGCTTACCGAGTGGAACGCCATGATGCTTGCAACTCTTTCTGAAGCGGCTTTCTTTTTTGAATCAGACGAATGGTTGCAAGCAGCAATACGTAACGGCGAATTTCTTGTGCGCGAACTTCGCACAGCACAGGGAAACTGGCACAGAAGCTGGCAAGAATCGGGTTCGCCACAAGCACGACATAGCGCTCTTGCCGCCGACCTCGCCCAACTGATTGACGCCTTCACTCGACTTGGCGAAGCAAGCGGTCAAGCACGATGGATCACCTACGCACAAGAAGCAGCCGACGAACTACTTAGTCAATGTTGGGATGCAGCGAACGGCGGATTGTTCACCACACCTGACAACGGTGAACAACTCATCGTTCGTCAAAAAGATGTCATGGATAACGCAACACCATCGGCAAACTCAACCGCAGCACTTGCGCTGTACAGACTTGGCGCACTGACTGGCAATAGTCGATACACCCAGCACGCCGACCAAATCTTGCGACTCCTTGCACGCATTACAACCAGTGCACCGTCGGCTTTTGGCAATCTGCTTGCCTCCGTTCATCTGCGTCACGCGGGAGTTACCGAAGTTGCACTACCCGGCGACCAACCAGCCATGCTGCGCGAACTCCGCAAACGCTGGTTGCCAACTGTCGTGCTGGCATGGGGTGAGCGCTATGACTCTCCCCTATGGACTGACCGTAACCAGAACTCTGCCTATGTGTGCAAAGAGTATTCATGCTTGAAGCCGGCCACTTCGCCGGATGAGTTTGTGGAAACACTGCGCATCGCGCTTGCCTAAACCGTTACCACCGAGATCGATGAATTGCTTCTTCAATAGGTCTTCGTGGTCGTGCAGCACTCCTGCCCTTTTCATCGCTGCGCACAGCACGGCCTACCGCAATCGCGCCAAGTAATTGCATATGCTCGGGAACACCGAGACGATTACGCAACTGCTGCTCACCGTTAAACACGGCAAAGAACAGCGCGCCCAGATCAGCATCATGTGCCGCAAGTAGTAACGACATCACTGCGAACGATCCATCCACTGTCCAGTACGGAGTTGGCCATGCATCCAGTCCCTCGCCCAACCCAGTCGCCTGCTTATCAGGTTCGGCATATCGAGCAACGTAAGCAAGTGGGTCGACAAACGGAAGAATGATTACTGGAGCATCGAGCAGTTGCTTCCAACGAAAGGTTGAACGCTTTTCTATTGGAAGCGTGTCGTTCCAGAACTCAACAACATCATCGCCACCAAGAACCACAAAGTGCGTGCCCTGTGTCTTGCCTGCCGATGGAGCACGGAGTGCCAAGTCGATCAATGCATGCAATACGTCATTACCAATCGGTTCGGGCAGGAATGCCCGGGTCATCCGACGGGTGCGAACAAGATCGGTGAACTTCACCGCGGTAACCGTTAGTGCTTTTCGAGTTTGCCAAGCTTGGCGAGTGACTCTGCCATGGTCCAACCATGAACAATGAGTGCTCCACCCTTGGCTTTTGTTACGCCCTTGAATTGCGCAGCAACATCTGGATTCACTTTTTCCGGCTTCGTTGACTCATGATCAAGGAAACCGCTGTGACCGTTTGTTTTCACAATGAAACTTTGTTCGTCATAGGTGGACTCAACCCCGAACCTACGTGCAAGCCTTTTGCCCCATGCCCGCTCTTCGCCAACAGCACGATGACCTGGGCGAGGAATCAATTCGGTAAGCGACTTAAACGACTCAAGTCCATCAGCGCTCAAAAAACGCGAACCGACAACAACATCTTCATCAGGGAATGCCATGAGAGCTCGGTGATATGCCTCGGTCATGAGTCCCTTCAGCACTGCATCGCGCTTTGGGGTGCGCTTCACGCTCATCATGCCAAGCAGCACACATGGCGTTCCGCCAATGCGCTCAAGCGTCGAAAATGTGAATCCGTGCACCTTGCCGCTGATCTTGGCGCTGGTGAACAGCACCCAGTCTTCCTTGGCCTTGGTAATTGCGGCTAACTGGAAGAAGCCACCCATGGCTGCCAATTCTTCAAGCTCGATTTCTGTAAGGGACGCACAATCTCGCGTTTCAACCTCAACAGACATACCTACAGTCTGCCAGCAAAAATGTCATTTGAGACGGGCCAATACAACACACGCCTCTGCGTCAGATTACTGCCTATTCGATATAGGCGTTTTCGCCAAACTCGGTGCGCAATACGCCGATTGCCCGATCAACGTTGACATTGAATTCAGAACTCAGTCGCAATACATTTTCCGGCCCAAGATGCAAGTACACAGGAGAAGTACCTGGATACTCCAGCAGAGTGGCCTTCAATGTTTCAATGTTGGCTTCTGACAACATTTGAGCTGCGATCTTGAGGTGTAGCGAGTCTTGGAAGGCGCGCAAACCCTCCAACACAGTGATGTCCATCGCCATGAAGCCGACCCGGTTGTCGTCTCGCTTATCGAGACGCCCGCGCACCGACACCAAGATGTCGTCAGCAAGCTGGTGGCCGAATTTTTGCAGGGTCTTTGGGAACAAGGTGACTTCAACGGAACCTTGCAAATCTTCCAACTGGAACGTTGCCATCTGATCGCCTTTACGCGTGTACTTGCGCGCAAGCCCGTTGATGATTCCACCAACGACAATGAATGCACCGTCGTCACGCTCCAACGCTTCAGGAATTGAACAGTCAACACGACGACGTAACGCTCCCTCAATTCCCATGAGTGGATGATCCGACACATAGAGACCGAGCATTTCTTTTTCGAACTTCAGCTGCTCAGTCTTATCAAATTGCAATTCAGGAATGCTCTGGCGCTCAGAGAAACCTTCAGTTTCGTCGCCCAAGTCACCGAACAAACTCATCACACCCTGATCGCGTTCGCGGCGACGCACCATCGTGTTGTCAATGATTGATTCAAAAACCGAGAGCAGTCCTTTACGCGGGTGCCCGAGTTTGTCGAATGCTCCAGCCTTGATAAGCGACTCAATGGTGCGTTTGTTTAATGCCTGTTCTGGAACGCGCTCCGCAAAGTCATAGAACGACTCAAATGCACCGTGCGCTTCACGGTGTTCAATAATCTGTCGCACCAGACCTTCGCCAACGTTACGAATAGCGCTGAGCCCGAATGCAATCTGCTGCTCATCACCATTGATAATTGGTTCAAAGTTGACACCCGAGCGATTGATATCGGGAGTCAATACCGTGATTCCACTTGTTCGCGCATCGGACAAATACACCGCTGCCTTTTCGTAGTTTGCTTTTACGCTGGTCAGCAAGCACGCCATATATTCCACTGGATAGTGCGCTTTGAGATACGCAGTTTGATACGAAATGAGTCCGTAGCCATATGCGTGGCTTTTGGCAAATGCATAATCCGCAAACTTCACGATGGTGTCAAAGAGCTCTTCCCCAAGAACCTTTCCGTAGCCAGTGCTTTCACATCCCGCGACGAAGCTGCCGCGCGCTTCTTCCATTTTCTCGGGAATCTTCTTTCCGCATGCTTTGCGCAAGTTGTCCGCTTCGGCCATCGAGAAGCCAGCGAACTTCTGAGATACGCGCATGAGGCTTTCCTGATAGATCATGAGCCCAAAGGTGTCCCCCAATACATCTGCCGCGTCAGGGTGGAAATATTGAATCTTCTTGCGACTGTTCTTATAGTCGGCAAAATCATTGTGCATGTTCGCGCTCATTGGGCCTGGGCGATACAACGCGAGCACAGCAGACAGATCCTCGAAGCGCTCTGGAATGAGCGACTTCAGCAACGCGCGCATCTGCGTGGACTCCAACTGGAACACACCAATGGTGTCTCCGCGCGACAACAACTTATACGTCGCTTTGTCATCCATTGGAATTGCATCAATGGAGAATCGTTCATCACGTGTCTTGCGAATCATGGTGTTGGCATCTGAGATGACGTCCAAGTTACGCAATCCGAGAATGTCCATCTTCAACAGGCCCAGGTCTTCGACGCCGTGCATTTCGTATTGCGTTACCACCGGGGCATCTTCTGGTGCTTGGCCCTGTTCGGGCTTGCGCTGAATTGGCAAGTACTCGGTAAGTGGTTCTTTGGTTATCACTACCGCGGCAGCATGAATTCCTACTGAACGCTTCAAACCTTCGAGCCCTCGCGCAACATCGACGATGCGCTTTACATCCGGATCAATCTCACAGAGTGCTCGTAAGTCTGATGCCGCTTGAAAGCCAGCCTTGTGCTTGCTGTCTTCTTCAAAGCAGTACTTCAATGGGGTGTCGCGACCCATTACCAGCGGTGGCATGAGTTTGGCAATTTTGTCGCCAAGTGGGTACGGATACCCAAGCACACGAGCAGCGTCGCGAACAGCGTTGCGCGCTTTAATCGTTCCGAACGTAATGATTTGCGCAACGTGATCGCGGCCGTACTT
>CANKVI010000068.1 GCA_947487095.1 Acidimicrobiaceae bacterium
ACGAGGCTTTGGCAAAACGCGCTAACACTGTCTTTTCTTCAAGCAGAGAAGACGGGATCCATGCAACATGGTTCTGTTGTCGATCGACGACGATTGCAATGCCTTCAATTGTTCGTTGCCCCTCGTTCAACCAACCTGGAGCGAGGACAATGCCGTACTCACCTTCCGCACTGTCGATAGACGCAATCGCTTCCTGAGCGTTGCTGGTAATGGTTGTCGATACTTCAAGAGCAGACAACGTCAATTGCGTATCGGCCACAGCAGCCGCTGCTTCTTGGTTGATGAATCGACCGAAGGCTTCTTTAGTACGCGCGAGCATTGATTTGAATTCCAGAGTTTCAAACCACTTTTGCAATGCTTGAACATCGGGCTTTGGAGAAGATTCCAGCACATTGATGCCAATGGGAGCATCTCGCCTCAACACCATGATCTTCGCGTTCCGCAACACTCGTTCACGACTTGCGTGCAAAGAGTCCTTCAGCTTTGGCGTCTGCTGATCTGCAGCATCAAAGATGGATTCGAGGGTTCCGTATTGGTTAATGAGTTTTGCAGCAGTCTTTTCACCGACACCTGGCACGCCTTCAAGGTTGTCGCTGGGATCTCCTCGCAAGGCCGCATAGTCGGGATACTGCGCCGGCGTCACGCCTGTTCGCTCAAAGATGCCTGCTTCGTCATACAACGCGTAGTCGCTGACACCCCGCTTGTTGTACAACACGCGAACAAGTGGGTCTTTCACGAGTTGGTAGCTGTCACGGTCTCCCGTAACAACAATCAGCTCAGAACCTTGTTCTTCAGCGTGCGTTGCAATAGTGGCAATTAAGTCGTCGCCTTCGAATCCGGCAGCATCGATAACGGGTATTCCAAACGAGACGAGCAACTCTTTAATGATGTCTAACTGCTGATACAAAATGTCTGGCTGTTGCTCGCGCTGTGCTTTGTATTCAGGAACTGCTTCGTGTCTGAACGTTTTCTCGCGCCTGTCAAACACCACGATGACACCATCTGGCTTGTGATCCTTAACAAGTGTGTTGAGCATGGTGCAAAAGCCATACACCGAGTTTGTAACTTGACCACTCGCAGTTGCCATGTCGGTCGGTAACGCGAAGAACGCGCGATACGCCAGCGAATTGCCATCGAGCGCCATCAATTTCATAGCGTTATGAATATCACGAATTTGGCGTGAGATCGCCGTCAATCACCCGTTGCGCAACATCTTTCATTCGTGACCGCGACGACATTGCCCCTTTTTGAATGAAATCAAAGGCAGCCTGCTCGGTCATGGAAAAGGAGTCAATGAGGATTCCCTTTGCGCGGTCGAGCACTTTCCTTAACTGCAGTTGCTCATCGAGGGCGTCTCGTTCTCCGCTAAGCAATTTCATTTCTACGAAACGCCCAATTGCTAATTCAATGGCAGGAACTAAATCTGTCTTCTGAAATGGCTTTACGAGATAAGCCAAAGCACCGGCGTCACGGGCTTGCTCAATAACTTCGCGCTGACTGAATGCCGTCAACATGACGACTGGGCAGATCTTTTCTGCAGACACCACTTGTGCGGCCGCAAGCCCATCAAGTCCCGGCATCTTGATATCGAAAATTGCAACATCAGGTTTGAACTCACGAACGAGTTCAATCGCAGCATCACCACGCCCTGTATCGGCGACAACGATGTAACCCTCTTCTTGCAATGTTTCACAAAGATCCAGACGAATGATCGCTTCGTCTTCTGCAACAACAATTCGAATTGGGTTAGGCATCAGTTCTTTCCCAACCTATCCAATAATTCATCTTGGTTTCTCGATTGCTCTGCAATTGCACGAAGTAGAAAATCACGATGCTCGTGCAACGCTTCTACGTGTTTTTGCGCATCGCGATATTCATGCAACGCAAGGGGCGTTTCCGAGACCAAGCTGCGCATTTCCTTGTCGTTTGCATCATCACGCAACGCATCAAGCTGCTCGTCCAACAACGTGAGTTCAGTTTGTAGCTGCTTCAAGTTCTCAGAATTTCGGCGGAGCCGCTTTTCAATGAGCCTTTGGGCAACTCCGCGAATGTTCACATCAGCGAGTGTAGGAGTGTCCATGTTGGTGCCCGAGGTGGGAGTTGAACCCACACACCCTTTCGAATAACGGATTTTGAGTCCGTCGCGTCTGCCATTCCGCCACTCGGGCTTGAGTGAAGTGGGAAACAGCGTACCGACCCTTTGAAAGTTCTACGCTTGTTCCGACATGCTTGCGTTCACCTTTCCGGGTCAGGGTTCACAGCGCCCTGGTATGGGCCAGCCCTGGGTTGGCCACGACAGCTGGGAACTCGTCACGGAAGCTTCCGACATTTCTGGCCGCGATGTTGGCCGACTCCTTTTGGAAGCCGATGCCGAGGAGTTAAAGGACACACGCAACGCCCAACTGACGACTTTTGTGTCATCGCTCATGGTGCTCGACGCTGTAGAGCGTCTTGGCATTGAGCCCAGCCTGTGCGCAGGACACAGTCTTGGTGAATACACAGCACTTGCAGCAACCGGCGCACTTGGTTTCGATGAAGGAATTCGTCTCGTAGTCGCCAGAGCAGATGCGATGCACGATGCGGGAACCGAATCGCCAGGCACGATGGCTGCAGTTCTTGGACTCGATGATGACGAAGTTGAAACAGCATGTCGACTTGCAGATAGCGATGTATGGGTTGCCAACTTCAATGCTCCTGGTCAGATTGTGATTGCTGGTTCGGTAGAAGGTGTTGCAAAAGCAACCGAGCAAGCAAAGGCGCTCGGAGCAAAACGTGTAATGGCACTTCCCGTGTCGGGTGCGTTCCACACTCCATACATGACCAGCGCGCGCGAACGTCTGCGCGAAGCAATTGCACTTGCCAAACCCCGCAACATTGACGTACCGGTAATCAGCAACGTTGATGCACGTGCACACGACAGCGGAGAAGAATGGTCAACTCTGTTGTCAGCCCAACTTTCATCACCAGTGCGCTGGAAGCATTGCTTGCTTACCATGGCCGAATCTGGCATCGTCGGCTTTATTGAACTTGGTCCTGGTGGTGTACTCACTGGGATGGCCAAGCGAACCATTGAGGGATCTAAATCGATCAGCGTTGCTACGCCTGATGATCTTGACAAATTAATTGAATGGATTGACGAACTTCAGCCAACCGCCACATTGCCACCTGGTTCAGTTCATGAAGGCGAACATCTCTTTGCAGTAGAACGCATGGTGGTTTCTCCAGCCGCAGGTTTGTTCCAGAAAAACTCATCCATAACTAATAAGTCACAAATTGAAGTCGGACAGATCATCGGTCACGTAGCAGAAATCGAAGTACGTTCACCGTTTTCTGGTGTGTTACAAAACTTCATTGCGGTTGACGGAGAACGCGTGACTGCACATCAACCAATCGCTTGGCTGCGAACTCACTAAGGTTTATTCACATGCCAACTATTCCCGCTCACGCCGTCGGTGGCGTCATCACTGGTTGGGGCTCTGCACTTCCTCCAAAGGTTGTGACGAATGATGATTTGTCGAAAACCATGGAGACTTCCGACGAATGGATCCGCGAGCGCACTGGCATTCATCGCCGACACATCGGCGGAAGCACCGCCGAACTATCCGTAGAGAGCGGGCGAATCGCCATGGAGATGGCTGGTGTTTCACCAGACCAAATCGACGCTCTTGTGTTGTCGACCACCACCCCAGATCGTCAAGTACCTGCAACTTCAGCAACAGTGCAGAATTTGCTTGGCTTGAAGTGCGGGGCGTTTGACATCAACGCTGCCTGTTCCGGTTTTGTGTACGGACTAGTTGTTGCTCATGGACTTATTGCTGTGGGCTCAAAGAAGGTTCTTCTCATCGGCACCGACACTCTTTCGCGGATCACTGACTGGACCGATCGCAATACTGCAATTTTGTTCGCCGATGGTTCTGGTGCAGCGGTTATCGAAGCAACAACCGGTGAAACCGAACTGCTCGGATGGGACTTAGATGCCGACGGATCAGCCGAAGAGTTGCTGTACGCCGAAATTGGCGGAAACATTCACATGGACGGCAAAGAGGTGTTTCGTCGCGCAGTGCGCATCATGGTTGACTCCGCACAAAAGTCCATGCACATTGCCGGTGTAACCGCTAATGACATTGCGCTCATCGTCCCCCATCAAGCAAACACTCGAATCATTAGTGCAGCTTGCGAACGACTTGGTATTCCTATGGATCGCACCAGCACGGTGTTGCACGAAACAGGCAACACCTCTTCTGCAAGCATTCCTCTTGCTTTGTTTGATGCAGCCAACGGAGGCGCAATGAGCGGACGAACATTGCGCGAAGGCGATTTGGTTTTGGTTGTTGGATTCGGCGCTGGAATGACCGCAGCAAGCGCAGTGTTGCGTTGGAACGGAAAGGGACTCCGAGCATGACTACTGATACAACATTGCCACGAGTGGTTTTGGTAACTGGCGGTTCTCGCGGCATCGGACTTGCCTGCGCACGTCACTTCGCAGCACTTGGTGATCACGTTGCAGTCACCTATAACTCGTCACCACCACCTGACCAGTTTTTCGCAGTGAAGTGCGACGTAACAAACAACGAAGATGTAGACAGTGCATTCAAGGCAATTGAAGAGAAATTCGGTCCCGTGCAAGTTCTTGTTTCAAATGCGGGAATAACCCGTGACGGGCTGCTTCTACGCATGGGCGAAGATGACTTTGCATCCGTCATAGACGCCAACCTCACCGCCGCATATCGAGTTTGCAAACGTGCAACGCAAGGCATGTTGCGCGCACGATCTGGTCGCATCATTCTGATGTCGAGCGTTGTTGCTTTATCGGGCTCTGCTGGGCAGGCGAATTACTCAGCAAGCAAAGCAGGCTTAGTGGGACTCGCCCGTTCGTTGGCTCGTGAATTGGGTTCACGATCAATCACCGTCAATGTGGTTGCTCCTGGACCAATTGATACCGACATGACAGCGGCACTCGGTGAAAAACGTCTTGAAGAGATCGCTTCTGCAGTACCTCTTGGACGAACAGGAACTGTGGACGAGATTGCAGGAGTTGTGACTTTTCTTGCAAGCCCAGCAGCGGCCTACATCACGGGTGCGGTCATTCCCGTTGATGGCGGGCTTGGCATGGGCCATTGATCCCTTTTTCATTTTCCCCGTAGTACTGTAAGTGCGCAACGAAAACCAAGGAGAAAATCATGAGCCAGGAATTGTTTGAACGCTTCACCAAGTGTGCAGTAGATGTGTTGTCAGTAGATGCTTCGAAGATCACCCCAGAAGCAAG
>CANKVI010000069.1 GCA_947487095.1 Acidimicrobiaceae bacterium
AAAAGTGGGAAGGCGATATTGGCGAAACACAGGGAACGCCAGTGAACTTCCCCATGATCGGTGATCCAGATCGCAACGTTTCCAACCTGTACGACATGATTCACCCAAATGCGAACGACACATTGACGGTTCGCAGCGTGTTCGTCATTGGACCAGACAAAAAAGTGAAGCTCACCATTACCTATCCAGCCTCAACTGGACGCAACTTTGATGAAGTTCTTCGCGTTATTGACTCATTGCAACTCACTGCAAAATTCAAAGTGGCAACTCCAGCAAACTGGAAAGATGGAAACGACGTCATCATCGGCGCAGCAGTTACCGACGAAGAGGCCAAGACGCTGTTCCCCGGTGGCTGGAAGACGGTGAAGCCTTACCTTCGCGTTTTACCACAGCCAAAGTAAATAGCAAGTTAAGAAAGAAAATAGGTCATTACGTCCACATTTATTGAGCCGTAGGCTGAGGGGTATGAACAACCCCTCAGCCGCGACTGCAACAAACGTCTCCAAGATCTACGGACATGGAGACAGCGAAGTACGTGCACTTGACAATGTCTCAGTGCAATTTGAAACAGGCAAATTCACCGCCATCATGGGTCCAAGTGGCTCGGGTAAGTCCACCCTCATGCATTGCATGGCCGGCCTTGATGAAATGACTGAGGGTTCAGTCACTATTGCCGATATTGACATCGCAAGCTTGAAAGACAAAGAGCTCACTCGCCTGCGCCGAGACAAGATTGGTTTCGTGTTTCAGTCGTTCAACTTGGTACCAACACTGAACGCAGATGAAAACATTCGTCTGCCATTGCTTCTTGGTAATAACAAGGGCAACGAGGAATGGATTCAGAAAGTAATCAACACGGTTCACCTGCAAGATCGTTTAACGCATCGCCCAAGCGAACTTTCCGGCGGACAGCAACAGCGTGTTGCAGTGGCCCGTGCGCTTGCAAGCGAACCAGCCATTATTTTCGCTGACGAACCAACAGGAAACCTCGACTCAACAACGGGAAACGAAATTCTGTCGTTCATGCGTAAAGCAGTTGACGAACTCGGACAGACCATCGTGATGGTGACCCACGATCCAGTATCTGCAAGTTATGCAGACCGCATCGTGTTTTTGAAGGACGGAAAAATTGCTGGTGAGTTGCTAGAGCCAACGCCAGAACTCGTGCTTGATTACATGAAGAAACTGGGCCACTAAACCATGTTGCGCATTGCTCTGAAGGGCATATTGGGTCGAAAGGCACGCTTGGTTCTCACTTCCCTCGCGGTCATTTTGGGAACTGCATTCCTGTCGGGAACAGCAGTATTTTCTGCCACACTCAACCGAACGTTTGACAACTTGTTCAGCGATGTATTCCGCAATGTTGATTCCTATGTTCGATCAACCCAAGTGATTGAAGCCGACTTTGGCGCAGAAGAACGTCAGCGCATTCCAGCCGAACTCATTGCCACGATCGAGGCAGTTCCTGGCGTCGGTGATGTGCAAGGCGACATTCAGGCGTTTGCGCGCATTATTGGAAAAGATGGCCAACCACTCGGTTCCGAAGGCGCAGGACCACCAACATTTGGCAGCGTCGGTGAAGAATTCAAGGGTGCACTGTGGACGATTAGTGAAGGAAAGTTTCCATCCAATTCGACTGAAGTTGCGCTAGATGAAGCCTCAGCAAAAGCTGGTAACTACGTTGTCGGCGACAAAGTGAAAATCGTTGCACAAGCCGGCAGTCGTGAATTCACTCTTGTTGGTATTGCCGGTTATGGCGATGTGCGCTCACCAGGTGGAGCAACGTTTGCGCTCTTCGACCTTGCAACAGCGCAAGAGTTTCTCGCCAAGCCTGGTTTCGTTGACGCCATTTTGATCTCGGGCGATGGTTCAGCTTCAGACGAAGAATTGGCGAAGGCGATTAATGTAGTCATCCCAAGTTCTTACAAGACCGAAACGTTGACGGGTGCGGAAATAACCAAAGAAACTCAAGACCAAATTGGGTCTGCTCTCAGCTTCTTTAGCATTTTGCTTTCCACGTTTAGTTACATCGCCCTCGGCGTAGGCAGCTTTGTTATTTACAACGTGTTCTCCATTAGCGCGGCACAACGCCAGCGCGAAAATGCGCTCCTGCGAGCAATCGGTGCGTCAAAGAAACAAGTGACACGTGCACTGATGATTGAGTCAGTCGTTGTTGGCCTGTTTGGTTCAACCATTGGATTATTCGCAGGTATTGGACTTTCAAAGGCACTGAGTGCGTTACTGAAAGCCGCCAGCATCGACTTGCCAAGTGGCGATCTCGTTGTACCAAGTTCTGCAATCGTAAACACCATTGTTGTTGGCCTTATCGTCACGGTTGCATCAGCATGGTTGCCTGCGCGCCGTGCAGGAAAGGTTCCCCCACTTGCTGCAATGCGCGAAACCGCAATTGAAGTAGTTGCGCTTAGACGACGTCGCACAATTTTTGGACTAATCCTCATCGCACTTGGTGCTGCGTCAATCATTGCTGTCACCAATGGCGTGAGCAACACGTGGCTTGGTCTCGGAATTCTGTTTGTCTTTTCCGGCACCATCACACTTGGACCAGTTATTGCCCGACCAGTTGCATTGCTTCTTGGAAAACCAGCAGAAAGACTCCGCGGCGTAACGGGAACGATGGCTCGCCAGAACAGCGCGCGCAACCCGAAGCGCACGTCACGCACCGCTTCGCCAGTGCTCATTGGAGTCGCTCTCGTAACTGCAGTTGCAGCCCTAGCTGCAAGCATTAGCTCGCAAATTGACGGAGTATTCACTCAACAATTCAAGGGTGACTACGCCATAAACACCAATGCCCGTGGTTTCGGTGGCCTCAGCCCATCGCTTGCCGATGACATCAACACGCTTCCAGAAGTTGAACGCGCAACGGGAATTGGCTTGCTCACCGTAAACATTGACGGCAAAGGTCAATACCTCACCACCATTAACCCAGCAACAGTTGAAGGTGTATTTGACATAGGACTTACTTCAGGCACATATGCCGATCTCACTCCTGAAACCATTTTTGTTTCTCAGCAATACGCAGAGAACAACGATGCAAAACTTGGCGACACCATTGCGGTCACTCTTGCCGATGCACAAGTGAAATCTCTCTCCATCGCCGGAATCTATGAGTTCGATGAACTCGCAGGTAAATACACGGTGAGCCGTGATCTCACCAAAGACACCACAGTGATCACGTTCGATCTTGGCGTGTACATCAAAATTAAAGACGGTGTTTCGCAAGAATCTGCAAGGACTGCCCTACAAGCTGCAGTTGACAAATACGGCCAAGGCACGTTGCTTTCAAAACGCGAGTACATCGATTCGCAATCGGGCCAGGTCAACCAACTTCTTGGCCTGATCTATGGACTGCTCTTCCTGTCGGTCATCATTGCGGTGGTTGGCATCATCATCACGTTGCTGCTTTCAGTGTTTGAACGTCAGCGTGAAATTGGCTTGCTGCGAGCTGTTGGAATGACCAAAAGCCAGGTGCGCACCACTGTTCGTTGGGAAAGCGTGATTACTTCGTTGCTTGGCGCCGTGGTCGGCATTGTGCTTGGTGTGGGCTTGGGCTGGGTCATTGTGTACGCACTTCGCGACCAAGGTCTCTCAGCATTTTCCGTACCTGTGGGAACCACCGTGTCCATTTTGATCATGGCCTTTATCATTGGCATTCTTGCTGCTGTGTACCCAGCCTGGCGAGCAACCCGTGTGAACTTGCTTGCGGCAATCACTACTGCGTAATGACCCCGGCAGACCTGACACCAGAGATGTTGGAGTTCCTTCGGGAACGACATTTAGCAACCCTCACTACCATGCGGCCAGATGGTTCGCCTCACGTAGTGCCTGTTGGGTTTACCTATGACGAAGAAAAAAACGTTGTGCGAGTAATTACGTTTGCTCCATCGCAAAAAGCAAAACATGCGCAACGCGGTGGTCGTGCAGTGGTGTCACAAGTCGATGGTGGCCGATGGCTCACACTCGAAGGAACAGTACGTCTTGCAACGCGCGAAAACGACAACGCAGAAGTGAACGAAGCATGTGCTCAATACGCGTTGCGTTACCGTCAACCGAAAGAACGCGACAACCGCGTAGCAATCATTATTTCTGTCGACCGCATTATGGGTCGTGTCAGCGCAACCAACGAATAGTTAGTTAAACGAATCTTGTCCGTCGCCACGCATGGTGGCGAATTCATTCAGCAAGATTTGTGATGCAGGATGACTATCGCCAAATGCAGGTGTGCGATCGATTGACAACGGTGTGAAGCTTGGGCTGACCAACGGCTGGTGCCCTGTTTGGCATCCGGGACACCAATACAGCACGCGGTTTGCTTCACCATGATGAGCAACACGAATAAGGTCGCCACATCGCTGACACGATTTACCTTGGCGTCCATAAACGGCCATTTCATTGGGCGAAGTGGCGTTTTTTGCCTCGTAGTGCATGTGTGCAAGGAGCGACTCTTGAGCAAGCGTGAGCAATTCGCGGCACTCTGCACGCTTCATTTCACCAATGCGTGCCCATGGGTGCACTTCACATGCCCACAGGATTTCGCAACGAAACACGTTGCCTACACCCGACACCACACGTTGATCGAGCAACACTTCTGAAACTGTTGCATCTTTGTCTTCGTACTGCATCATACGATCAACACACTCTTCAATGTCAACATCGTGATGACACAAATCAGGTCCTAGCTTGCCAAGAATTGGATGTCGACGCGGATCAAAATCGCGAAACGTTTCCAAACTCACTGCACCGAAGCAGACTGCAATCCAATCTGAAACTGCAATCACTACTTGTGCACGTTCGCGTGGCTTAGACCATTGCTCTCCGCGGCGATACAAGTGCCACGAACCTGAAATGCGAAATGTTGAATGCAACACCACTCCGTCGTCCCACACAATTTCAATATTCTTTCCAAACGTGCGAACTTCTTCAATGGTGTGTCCAAGTACTGGCCGAATTCCATCACAGCCAAGCGCGTCAAAAGCCAATGTTTGCTTGCCGATGAGAGCGGTGCGAAGGGCAACTGCGGTGCGATAAACCGAGTTGACTTCAAGCATGAGGAAAGATTATTCACCCCACCCTGTAGTTTGAGGGATCACCTCATGGATGACACTCAAAATGACTCGCAAGACCCGCTCGTTCGAAGAGCAGCGCAACGCTATGGAACTGTCGGCGCGATGTTGGCAGGTGGAATGGTGGTGTTCGACAAACTGCTTGGACGAAAACCAAAGCAAGAAGC
>CANKVI010000070.1 GCA_947487095.1 Acidimicrobiaceae bacterium
AGATCGCCAATTCGATCACTTTCCTTGTTGCGAATAAAGCCAACCCCGTTGATGGTGGTTGCAGTTTGCGCAAACGCCGCGACAACCGCAAGCGTTGGCACCAGGTCGGACATGTCACGCATATCGATTGTCACGCCCTGCAATGGACGGTCTTGTGGCCGCGACAGAACTACATCGTCACCAGCGACCTCAACGAGACAACCCATGCGCTCCAACACATCGACAAATTTGGCATCTCCCTGCAACGAAGAACGCGCGAGCCCCGACACCACCACTCGCCCACCAGCAATTGCTGCGGCGGCAAGTGGATACGAAGCCGAAGATGCGTCGGGCTCTACTTCGTATTGAGCACCAACATAATTACCTGTGTCATAGCGAAATACGTGTTCGCCCTGCTCAATTGGTGTCACTCCAAAACTGTGCTGAACGCCAATCGTCATATCTAAATATGACTGCGACACCACGTCGCCTTCGGTGACAATTGCCAGCCCTCGAGAAAGCATGGGAGCAATGAGCATGAGTGCCGTAGTGAACTGGCTTGATGTTGTTGCAGCAATGCTGATGCGATCACTTATCTGTTCCCCACGTTTTACCGCAACAGGAAGAACGCCAGCTCCATTGAGCGGTGAAACATGAAGCCCGATATCGCTAAGTGCTTGGTGCAAATCGCGCATTGGCCGTTTACGCAGCGCATCTTCACCCGTAATGACCACTTCTCCAGCACGCAACGCACTCACTGCGGTGAGAAACCGAGCAGTGGTTCCAGCCAAACGAGCATCAATAACAACTGGCGACTCCTGATCGACATCGATACCCGACGCGAATATTGCCGTATTGCCATGCGTTTCAATCTGTGCACCAAGCAGCGACAGCCCTGCGAGCATGGACGCTGTGTCGTCACCCGTTGGCAAGTTGCCAACTGAGCTCTTCCCCGAGGCCAACGCTGCGCACACGAGTGCTCGTGCCGCAACACTTTTCGAGCCAGGAACACGAACCGTTGTATTGAGTTGTGCCCGCAGCGGCGTTACCGAATGAGGTTGACTTCCGCTCATGTTAATTGCTGAATCGATGGTCGAAACCCTCGCGCAATTAATCCACCCTTGAACACATCTTGGCTTGCACGATCAATAACCAGAACCAAAATTCCTCGATCGCCTTCCACCGAGTGTGCGACTTCAAAGTTTGCGGTGTTCACGCCCAACTCGGCAGCCAATGAGAAAATCTCTGCGGCTGCTCCAGCACGGTCAGGAATTGGAACGCGAACTTCAACTACATCAAGCAAATTGCTTACGCGTCCTGGCAGATTTGCGCGCGCTACTCGGGCAGTTTGCAAACGCTGCTTGAGTTCATCGGTTTTCCCTTCGTCCACGATTACTCGCATTGCCTGCAATCCACTAATCATTCCGTCAAGAGCGCCGATGATTGCCTCACGATTTTCTTTGCAAACATCAAGCCATATCGCAGGGTGCCCCGAAGCCACACGCGTCATATCGCGAAACCCACCTGCAGCCAAACGCAATACCGCAACGTGTTCTTCAGCGTGATCATTTGCCAGCGACATCAACGTGGCTGCCGTGAGATGAGGTAGATGGCTGACAATGGCAACCAGTTGGTCGTGTCGCTCCGCACTGAGCACGACGAACTCGGCTCCGAGTTCTTTTACGACCTGAGCAACGTGCGCAAAATTGGCGTCGGGAGTGTTTTCAGATGGCGTCAACACCCACACCGCACCTTCAAACAATGATGCATCTGCGCCAGCAAGTCCGACGAGCTCGCTTCCGGCCATTGGATGACCGGCTACGAAACGCGGGTCGGTGATCTCGCGAACGATGTGCGCCTTCACACCGCCTACATCGGTAACAAGCCCTTGTGTTGTTTCGAGAGCACGCCTGACTTGATCGGCAACCGAAGA
This sequence comes from Acidimicrobiaceae bacterium, assembly GCA_947487095.1. The sequence goes on from CANKVI010000070.1 coordinate 1,913, forward strand.
AACCGGAGTGGCAACGAATGACAACTCGGCATCGGCGTCTATACCCCTCGCGGCCACCAGCCCCAAACGAAGTGCTTCCTCTTCAGTATCTGGATGCAAGTCGTTTCCCGTGACATGCCAACCTCGCGCCGTAAGCGCTGCGGCAAGTGAACCGCCAATCAGCCCAAGCCCGAAAATATTTGCTCGACGCTGTTTCACAGAGAAATATCGTAACCGAGCACTACTCGGTGACTGCCTCTATTAAGAGTTTGACTTCAGCCTGTGTGAGGTTACGCCATTGCCCAGGAGCGAGTTTCTTGTCCATGATCGGGCCGATGCGCGTACGAACCAGCCGAATGACTGGATATCCAACGGCATCACACATGCGTCGAATCTGGCGATTCTTTCCCTCATGAATGACCATTCGTAAGACACCCTCTTGCAGCCTGCTCACTTCTGCTGGTGCGGTCAATCCATCTTCCAGTTCAATGCCATTCCGCAAACGGTGAATGGCCACATCACTGACATCTGCCGACGTGACATCAACTTGAACCAAATACTCTTTTTCAAGTCCGTACTTCGGGTGCGTGATGCGATTGGTTAGTTCGCCATCGTTGGTGATGAGTAGCAGTCCCTCGGAGTCACCGTCTAGACGTCCAACTGGATACACGCGTGGATCGGCAGGTACGAAATCAACAACGGTTTCCCTATCGTGTGTATCGATTGCCGTACTGATGACATCGACAGGCTTGTTGAGCAAGTAGTACACCAAGTCTGGTCGAACACCCACAGGTGCTCCATCAATTTCCACACTGTCTACATCCACATTGACACGACGACCGAGAACCGCAACTTCGCCGTTGACTGTTACGCGACCATCAGCGATGATCTCTTCACATGCTCTTCGACTTCCCCACCCACGCTGAGCGAGAACTTTCTGTAAACGCTCACCCTCGTCGATCATTGAACAGGTGGCGCGATTCGCAAACCTTGTTCGAGTGCTTCAACCACTGCAGCATCAGGAACAAAATCGGCAATTGGTGGTAACGCCGACAGCGACTCAATACCTAGACGCTCAAGAAATAGCGAAGTAGTTCCGAACAAGACTGCTTGACCTGGGCCATCATCGCGCGATGTCTCGGTGATGTATCCACGTGCTTGCAATGTTCGCATTACAGCATCTGGATCGACTCCTCGGATTGCTGCTACTTGACCGCGTGAGATTGGTTGCTTGTACGCGATGATCGCAAGCGTCTCGAGTGCAGCAGATGAAATGCGTGCCTGCTGGCTATCCAGCACAAAACGTTCTACGTAGGAAGCCACATCGTGATGTGACTGGAATCGATAACCACCAGCGACCTTCACCAACTGAAAACCGTGACCCGCTTCTTCATAAGCAGCAGCAAGACGTTCGCATAGCCCATCAACTGAAGCGACCGAAATTTCAAGTAGTTGAGAAAGGAGCGTTGGGTCAACTGGCTCCATCGCTACGAGCAGAATTGCTTCCAATGCCCGCACAGATTCCGCTGAAATGTTTTCTTCGCTCATGAATTCCTTTTCATCATCCTTCGTAGTCATCAATCTGCAGAACAGCTTCGAAACCAGTGTCATCCCCTGCTGTCCATTGGACCTCAATGTCTCCGAAGCGATCTGATTGTTCGAGAGTTACTCGACCCTGTTTATACAATTCAAGAATTGCGAGGAAGCGCACCACAACTTCGATGCGATCATGAATTGCCTCGGTAATCTGCCGAAACGTCACCTTGCCCAACTTCGGAAGAGTTTCCAGCATTTCCATCAGCGCATCTGCAACACTCGCACGAATAGGTGCAACGTGGAACAGGTCAATTGAAGTTGGTGGTTTCGGCTGGGTGACCCGCAGATAGGCGCGTTGCAAGCGGCCCGGTGTGACTCCGTCGAGCATGTCGGGAAGTAGATCGGCGAAGCGCTCGTCCGGACCAGAGCGGCGCGGAAAACTCTGACTTGCTCGCTCTGTCAATTGACTGAATACGGCGGCCACATCTTTGAATGTCTTGCAATCAAGCAGACGTGCCAGCAGCAGGTCACGTTCTGACCACAAAGCCAACTCTTCATCCAGATCCATGTCCTCGCGACCAGGGAGCAAACGGCGAGTCTTCAGTTCAACCAGTGTTGATGCGATCAGTAAAAACTCTGTCGCAACATCGAGATCAAGCATTTGCATGCGCTGAATCTCTTCGAGGTATGCCTCAACGATGCGGGTCAGGGATACCTCATGGATATCTACTTCTTCTTTCAAAATGAGGTGCAAAAGAAGGTCGAATGGACCGTCATAAACCGGGGTAGCTACCTCATAAGCCATGGCTAGAGAATAGTTCACTAGACCGAAATGTCCTGAGCCCGTTGAGCCACTTGCACTAGCGTTGCACCGTGGCTCGCGTACTTTCTTGCATCCAGCCGACAGGCGATGTTCACCTGGGCAACTATTTAGGCGCGCTCCGTAACTGGGTTTCGGGGCAACATCGCAACGACGTTTTCCATGGCATTGTTGACCTACACGCCCTCACCATCACCGACAAGCCTGGCGTGCTCGGCAAGAACACCGTGGAGATTGCCGCAATGCTCTTCGCAGTCGGTCTAGACCCGCAAGTCGCAACAGTATTTGTTCAATCACACGTTCCAGAGCATTCGCAGTTGGGTTGGATCATGGAATGCACGGTGAGTTTTGGTGAGTTGAGCAGAATGACTCAATTCAAGGACAAATCCGCTAAACGCGAAGCCGACTTTGTCTCTGCCGGGCTCTTCACCTACCCAGCACTACAAGCCGCCGACATCTTGTTGTACGACGCAGCAGAAGTGCCAGTTGGCGACGATCAGCGCCAGCACATTGAAATCACCAGAGATATTGCAGTGCGTTTCAATCATCACTTTGGCGACACGTTTGTATTGCCAAAGGCGGTCACACCTCCAGCTGGTGCACGAGTGATGGACTTGCTCGACCCAACATCGAAGATGTCCAAGTCGTCCGAAACAGATGCGGGATGTGTCTACTTGCTCGACGCGCCTGCAGCCATTGAGAAGAAGTTCAAGCGAGCCGTTACCGACTCTGAAAACGATGTTCGCTATGACCGTGAAGCAAAACCGGGGATAGCGAATCTGCTTGACATCTTGAGTGCAGTGACGGGCACGTCGCCCCAGCAACTCGCCGATCAATACACCCAATATGGTGCGCTAAAGAGTGACTGCGGAGCCGCGGTTGCAGCGATGCTCACACCAATTCAAGCGCGATACACAGAACTGATGAACGACAAGGCAGAACTTGGTCGCCTGTTACGAATTGGTGCCGAGAAGGC
>CANKVI010000071.1 GCA_947487095.1 Acidimicrobiaceae bacterium
ATTGCACATCGTGCATGTTGTGCTCACGTTCGTGCCCGGACTGGTGCATCTACATCGAAGCCCACAAAGAACTGGCTCCACCACGTCGTGAAGGTGGAAAGCCTCGCGCTGTAAACAAACTTGATCGCTTCGATATTGACTACGCATTGTGCATGTACTGCGGAATTTGCGTTGAGGTATGTCCATTCGACGCCTTGTTCTGGAGCCCTGAATACGAATACTCCGAGCCAAGCATCGCCGACTTATTGCACGATAAGTCAAAGCTTGGTGAGTGGATGGAAACTGTTCCTGCAGCGCCAGAACTTGAAGTCGGCGCCGATAAGAAGAAGAAGTAAGGCAGATATGGTCGCTCAAAACATCGGTTTTGCCATCATCGCAGCAATGATGATTGTTGGCGCTCTACGTGTTGTAACAACAAGCAACGTGGTGCACGCAGCACTGTGGTTGGTCGTGGTGCTTGCTGGTGCTGCTGCCCAGTACATCTTGCTAGCAGCCGAGTTTGTGGCAGTTACCCAGGTGCTCGTATACATCGGCGCCGTCATGGTGCTCTTCCTCTTCGGAACCATGCTCACACGTTCGCGAATCGGCCGCGATAGTGGTCTGAACAATTCGTACGCCAAGTTGGGTATTCCAGTTGCTGTGGTGCTGTTTGCGGCTATGGCGCTTGCACTAAGCGAATCATTTGGCACAGAGAAGCTGCCATCTGATGGATCTCTTGTGACCACTCAACAGATTTCAGATCAAATTTTTGGACCGTACTTGCTTCCGTTCTGGGCACTTTCGTTTGTATTGCTTGCCGCCGTGATTGGCGCAATTGTCTTGGCAAGGAAGGATTGATTCCATGTTGGTAAATCAGTTCCTCTTCCTCGCAGCACTGCTGTTTTGTATCGGTGTGTATGGCGTGATTGCTCGCAAGAATGCCGTGCTCGTATTGATGTCAATCGAGCTCATTTTGAACGCGGTCAACCTGAACTTCGTTGCTTTTGCGTTGCGTAATGGAAACGCAGACGGCCACACGTTTGCGTTGTACATCATTGCCATTGCGGCTGCCGAAGTTGGCGTGGGTCTTGGTTTGGTGTTGCTCATTTTCCGCAACCGCCGAACCATTTCACTTGATGATCTCTCGGAGATGAAGGGCTAATCATGATTCGCTCAGCAGAAGCCCTGCAGACCTTGTCGTCTGGTTGGTTCCTTGAACACGCTTGGCTCATCCCAATCGTCCCGGCTATTGGATTTGCCATCATTATTTTGTTTGGCAAAAAGTTGCCAATGAAGGGCAGCGAAATTGGTCTGCTCAGCATGATCGCCAGCTTGGTTTTGGCCGGTGGAACTGCAATGCAGTGGATTGATCGTGTCGGCAGTGGTGCGGAAGGACAGTTCATCGCACCGGTTATACGTACGTGGAACTGGTGGCAAATCGGTGGCATGAATTTCACCATCGGACAATCCATCGATGGACTTGCAGTCACCATTCTTGTAGTCGTCGCGTTTATCTCGACATTGGTGCAGTTGTACTCAACCGAGTACTTGAAGGGCGATCGTCGCTACACGCATTTCTTCGCTGCACTTACGTTGTTCTCGGCAGGCATGCTCGCCATGGTGATTGCTGAAGACACCATTTTGTTCTTGCTCGGTTGGGAAATCATGGGTCTATGCAGCTTCATGCTCATTGGTCACTGGTGGGAAGACGGCGCAAACAGCCGCGCTGCATTGAAGGCGTTTTTCACCGTACGTACGGGCGACATGGGCCTGCTCATTGGCGTGGCCATGTTGTACTTCGCCTCCAACGATTGGACAACTGAACATCTGGGCGTTTCCGGTTTCTCTATCCGAGGTATTAGCGCGTGGGCACTTTCAGGCGAACCAAACAGCACAGTGATTTTGGTTGCGGCAGTTGCACTGTTCATTGCAGCAATTGGTAAGAGCGGTCAGTTCCCACTGCACACCTGGTTGCCAGACGCGATGGCTGGTCCAACCCCAGTTAGTTCGCTGTTGCACTCATCGACCATGGTTGTGGCAGGCGTGTTCCTCGTGTCGCGTTTGTATCCAGTGTTCTTTACTGGTTTCGACATTCTTGGCACCGGTGGCAACTTCATCATGATCATTGGTGCAATCACCATCGTGATTGCTGCGGCACTTGCATTCGTACAAAATGACATCAAAAAGGTGCTCGCGTATTCAACTGTGAGTCAGTTGGGCTACATGATGTTGGGTCTTGGTGCTGGCGCATGGTTGCCAGCGGTGTTCCACATTTTCACTCACGCATTCTTTAAGGCTTGCTTGTTCCTTGGTGCCGGCTCAATTAGCCATAGTGCATCGCATCACTCATTTGACATGAAGAAGGACATGGGCGGATTGCGCAAGGTAATGCCAATCACCTTCACAACTTGGATTATCTCCACGCTCGCACTGTGCGGAGTGTTCCCATTCTCGGGCTTCTTTTCAAAAGATGAAATCATCGACAACGTTGGCAATAACGGTTACCAGATGTTCATGATTATTGGACTTATCGGTGCATTCATGACTGCTGCATACATGACGCGCGCAACATATCTCACCTTCTTTGGTGAAGCACGTGGTGCATCAGCAGGCGAGCACCACGATGAACATGCAGCAGCACATGACGCTCACGATTCGCATGACAGCCACGATGCACATGACGCTCATGCGGCCGATCATGGCGACCATGGCCCGCATGAAAGTGGCTGGCGCATTACGTTGCCGTTAGTGCTCCTCGCGGTTCTGGCGCTCAGCTCGGGTTTGTTGAATGCAACACCATTTGGCGAAAAGTGGGAACGCATCAAAACATGGGTTGAGCCTCGTGCTGAAGTAGTCATGGAAACCGCACCAGGTGGTCCTGGTCATAGCAACGTATTGAGCGTTCCTGCAGCGTCCGAAGAAGAAGGACACCATGAATCTCCATGCGGCAGCGAAACACCTGAAGAAGGTGTGTGTTACGCGCCTCAACTAGTGCACGCAAAATTCAAATGGTCAAAGGCGATGCTTTCGCTCGGCATCGTGTTCTTGGGAATTGCCTTGAGTTGGATTATTTCCACCATGTTGTACACGCGCAAAGACAAGCGCCTCGTTGGGCTTACCGAGCGCAACGGTGTTCTACGTGCTGGTTACAACTTGTTAATCAACAAGTACTACCTCGATGCGCTGTATGAAAAAGTGATTGTTAAGGCCATTGCCGGTCCAATTGCTGCTGCTGCGTATTGGTTTAACCAGAATGTACTTGACGGCATTTTGCATGCAGTTGCTGCTGTAAGTCGTGTGTTTTCGGGCTGGGTGTATCGCAATATCGACCAACGTGTGGTGGATGGAACGGTCAACAATTCGGGCAAAGCGACCAAGGGCGCCGGCGGTGTCCTTGCGCCAGTCCAATCAGGAAAAGTGAGCCAATATGGGGCGTTGCTCTTTAGCGCTGCTGCAGTTGCCGCTCTCGTACTCGTCATTATCAATTCGTAACAAGAAAGAATCAAGGGAGACAACAACATGGAAATGCTCCGTGACCACAACTGGATGTTGAGTGTTGGCACATTTTTGCCATTGCTCGGCGTACTGTTGCTGTTGGTTGTACCAAAGGCAAATGAACAACTGATCAAGAAAGTTGCATTGCTCACATCAATTGCAACAGTTGCGGTTGGCGTGTGGACATTGTTCCGCTTTGACTTCGGCAATGCAGGAACAATGCAGTTCGTTGACGAAAAGACATGGATTCCGTTAATCAAGAGCAGTTACTACATCGGCCTTGATGGCATCAGCCTGCCGCTGTACTTCTTGTCGATGGTCATCACGTTGCTCGTAGTTATTTACAGCCTTGACCACGTTCCTTCACCAGGTAACCCGAAGGCGTTCTTCTCGCTGATGTTGGTGCTGCAAACCGGCATGGCCGGAACATTCATTGCGCAAGACCTCATCTTGTTCTTCGTGTTCTTCGAACTGGTGTTGTTGCCGATGTACTTCATGATCGGTGTATGGGGTGGAGAGAATCGTCAATATGCATCGCTGAAGTTCTTCTTGTACACCATGTTCGGGTCGGCACTCATGTTGGTTGCTTTTCTCGCGTTGTTCTTCAAGACCGGAGCAGAAAGCTTTGCAATTCCGTACTTGGTAGAAAATGGTGGAGCACTTGCAAAGAACGTTCAAGTGTGGATCTTTGCCGGAATGTTCATTGGCTTTGCAGTCAAAGTTCCAATGTTCCCGTTCCACACGTGGTTGCCTGACGCTCACACGCAAGCTCCTACACAAGGTTCAGTCATCCTCGCTGCAATTCTGTTGAAGCTTGGAACATATGGGTTCGTCCGAATTGCAATTCCTGTATTGCCAGAAGCAGCAAAGGCCTGGGCGCCATACATTGGCGGGCTCGCGGTAATCGGAATCATTTACGGTGCGCTTGGCTGTTTGGCGCAAACCGACATGAAGCGATTGATTGCGTTTTCATCAGTTGCTCACATGGGTTTCGTGATGCTCGGAATTTCAACGCTCACGAGTTTTGGTGTATCTGCCGCAATGTTCGGAATGGTTGCACACGGACTGATCACGGGCATGTTGTTCTTCGTTGCAGGAAGTGTGAAAGAGCGTTATCACACGTTAGAGATCGCTCGCCTTGGCGGCATTTTGAAGCAGATGCCACACCTTGGTTGGATCCTTGGATTCTCATGCATGGCGTCGCTTGGCTTGCCTGGTCTTGCTGGATTCTGGGGCGAAATCACAGCAATCCTGTCGGCGTACAGCCCTGCTGCAGGCCTCAATGAAACCGTGTTTCGCGTGTACATGGTGATTGCTGCACTCGGCACCGTTTTGGCCGCCGCGTACTTGTTGTGGTTGTTCCAACGCGTTGCCTTTGGCGAACCTAAGCCTGAATTTGCTGGCGATGGTCACGGTCACGGCGATCATGAATTCCACGATGTGAACAAGTTTGAGTGGTTTGCATGGACTCCGCTATTGATTGCGATTTTGGTATTTGGAGTTGTACCTAACCTCATGTTCAAAGTGCTCGACCCAGCGGTTCAAGTAGTGCTGACAGGGTTCAAGGGCTGATCACGTGATTCATTCCGTATTCGCCGCTGCAACTGAGTGGGTTAGCCCACAGATTGATTACCACGCGCTCGCACCAGAA
>CANKVI010000072.1 GCA_947487095.1 Acidimicrobiaceae bacterium
GGCAAGATTTACACAATTAAGCACACGACCAAGGTTGCACGCACGAAAATTACCGAAGTGCTGTATCGCTTAAACATTTCAACGCTCAGTCGCGAAACAGGTGTGAATCAGCTTGCCATGAACGAAATAGGCAGAGTTACTTTGCACACCACTGCCCCTCTTATGTTTGACGATTACCACCAAAACCGCACAACGGGTTGCTTCATCATTGTTGACGAGGCAACTGGGCAAACCGCTGGTGCAGGAATGTTGCTGTCGCCTCGCACATGACCGACTCGGCAAATACACCCGTTTGGCACGAGCCACAGGTAAGCCGTGAACAACTGTGGGGCGCCCATCAATTTCACGGCATGACCATCTGGCTTACTGGGCTTTCGGGCTCTGGTAAATCAACGATCGCCCATGAACTTGCTCGCAAACTGACTGAAATCGGCAAATTTGCATACGTCCTTGACGCCGACAACGTGCGCCATGGCCTGAACAGCAATCTTGGGTTCACCGATGACGATCGGGCAGAAAACGTTCGTCGGATGGCCGAAGTTGCGAAACTGTTTGCCGGTGCTGGCGCGATCACCATTGTGCCCATCATCAGCCCATTTGCAACAGGTCGACAATTTGCACGCCTCATTCACACATCCGACAATTTGGAATTTGTTGAAGTGCACGTGGCTACATCGCTAGCCGACTGCGAGGCTCGTGACACCAAGGGCCTCTACGCACAGGTGAAGGCTGGTGCAAAGATTGGGCTTTCTGGTGTGAACGCGCCATACGAAGCGCCAATAGCACCCGAGTTTGTGTTGTGTCTAAATGGCGAGCCACTGGATCAGTGCGTTGAGACGTTGTTGCGTGACGTGCTGCTTCGTTGTGGCATGAAAAGATAGACACCGTGCAATACGATCCGCACCCACAGCTTCCATTGATGATTGGGTATGCGTTGATCGCTCCCCGAATCAAAGTTATGTATGTGCCAACAACAAAGGTTGCCTGTAGCACGCTGAAGTTGTTGGTTGCCCAAATTGAGGGCACCTATAACGAGCAGGCATCCCGCGAAATCATCTCGCCAAATATCTCCCAGGAACAAACCATTCATAACTACCGCGTACACGGCCTTCGCCGCATGTTCGAACTTACCCCACAAGAACAATGGGAAGTTATTCAGTCCCCAGAGTGGCTTCGAGTTGCTGCGCTGCGCGATCCGCTGAAGCGCGCTTACTCCTCGTGGGAAAACCGCGCATTCCTACGAGCACCCGGAACGCCAAAGTCGATCCTTGAAGCTTGCTCAGACGTGCTAACTGATGGTCGCGTAGATGTTGCTGCGACATTTAAGAAGTTCGCTCGCGCAATTCACGCCGACCGAGATGCCTTCTCGATTGATGACCATTTCCGACCACAGTTCAACACGTTGTATTCCAACCAATTGGAGTATCAAGAGTTCATTCGCATTGATCAGCATGGAGAAATGCAACGGCTTGCCGATGTGCTCAATGCGCGCGGTGGAACGAACGTTTCACTGCAGCGATTGAATAGCGGCCTTGGTATCAAGCCCGAGCAGGTGTATGACCGCGAAACTGCCGACCTGATTGAACAGACCTACCACGAAGATTACGAGTGGTTTCATTTTGATCGTCACAACTACGCGGCCTCCACCGCAACGTTTGTTCTTGACCCGTTGCAGCAGGCATTCCTTACAAACTTGCGCCAAACCACCGAGAGGTTGCAAACGCTGTCAAATGCTGCATTTACACGTGTTGGCTTCCGCTATGGAATAAAGCAAGTCTTGCGTTCACTCAAATTGCGAGTAACTCGCCCGAGTCGCCGACATGACCCAAAGTTGTTGCAGTGGTAGCAGCACGCATTGGCATAGTCACTGTTTCTGACCGCGCTTCGCAGGGTGTGTACGAAGACTTGGGCGGCCCAGCCATTCGCGAATACCTCGGCAAGCACCTCACTAGTGAATGGACCGATGTTTCGCGAATCGTTCCCGATGAAACCGATGTGCTTTCGACAACGTTGATCGAACTTGCCGACACCGAAGGATGCTCTCTGATTGTTACCACCGGCGGCACAGGCCCAGCACTTCGCGACATCACTCCAGAAGCGACCGAGGCGGTGTGCGAAAAGATGATGCCAGGGTTTGGCGAACTCATGCGCCAAGTAAGCCTGCAGTACGTGCCAACTGCAATTTTGTCTCGACAAACTGCTGGTATTCGAGGCACTTGCCTCATCGTGAACCTGCCGGGCAAACCAACATCAATTGCGCAGTGTCTTGATGCGGTGTTGCCAGCAATTCCCTATTGCATTGACATCATTGGTGGCGCCCATATTGACGTGGGTAATGGTGTTGAGGCGTTTCGGCCAAAAGCCAAATAGCAATTACTTACTTGCGTCGTACGCCTGACCTGCGGCCTTTGGCGCGCGACTGCGACCAACGAACCCGGCAACAACAACAAGCGTCACGATGTATGGAGCCATCAGCAAGAACTCCGATGGAATTCCCGTATCCAGGTTGGACATCTTCAACTGAATTGCCTCTGCAAGACCAAACACCAGCGCTGCAGTAAGAGCACCTACTGGGTGCCAACGACCAAAGATGACTGCTGCAAGGGCAATAAAGCCGCGACCATTCGTAATGTTTTGATCGAAACGACCCACGGTGCCAATCGGCCACCACGCACCGCCCAAACCAGCAATTGCGCCAGCAATCCATACGTTGCGATAACGAAGTTTGAGCACATCAACGCCCAAGGTTCCCGCTGCTTGCGGATACTCGCCGATCGCACGAGTACGCAGACCCCATCGTGTGCGGTACATAAACCATGTGGTGAGCACTACTGCAATGACCGAGATGTAAACAAAGTATGTCTGCGTAAATAGCGCAACACCGATAACCGGAATATCACTGAGCAGTGGAACCGCATACGGAGTGAACGGCTTGACAATGTTGTACTCAGGATGTTCTGTGAGTACGCGTTGAGACAAGAAACTCGTGAGCCCCAAGGAAAAGAAGTTAATTGCAAAACCAACAATCACTTGGTCAACTTTGAAACGAATTGCAAACACCGCGAGCAACGCCGAAAGCCCCACGCCCATTGCCATCGCACCGAAAACACCGACCCAAGGCCCATACAGCGAGCCCAATACCGCGCCAGCAAATGCGCCTCCAAGCAACTGTCCTTCAATGGCTATGTTGATGATTCCGCTACGTTCGCACAGAATTCCTGCAATTGCCCCAAGCGTGATTGGCACACTGCGAGTAATCGTGTCTTGCAACATGCCGGTCATGTTGAACGACCCACCCGATGTAGCCCATGCCAAAAACCCCACCACGAACATTGCCGTTGCAAACGCGAGCACCACGTTGGTCCACTTGCCAAAGCCTCGATACAACTGCACCGCACCAAGCGCACCAAGGAGAACAGCTAGTGCTTGAGCAAAAGGCTGGGCCGGCAACACAAGAGTGAACGATTCGACAAGCTTGAAGCCAGCGTCACCCGGACGAGCCGACAAGAAAAAAGCCGAGATAAGTGCGAGAAAGATGAGCGACAAACCCACGTTGCGCGAGCGCTTCTTCTGCTCCATCGACAACATTGGAGCGGCAATTTCGGTAGGGCTCATGAACCCCACCCCCTAAACGTTTGGCCAGCCGAGATTGTTGCGTTCTTCGTTCGCCAAATAGTTTTCACCAACAATGGCGCAGCAATAAACATGACGATGAGCGCACGAAGCACGATAATCAAGTCAATAGGAACATCGCTGTTAGTTTGCATTTGTCGACCGCCTGCCTGAAGTGCACCAAACAAGATGGCTGCAAACAGTGTTCCCAATGGGCTCGATTGACCGAGCAAAGCAATAGCAATAGCATCAAAGCCAATGTTGCCAGCAAAATTGGTCGATGCGTATCCGTACGTGCCCAGCACTTCTGCAGCGCCAGCCAAACCAGCAAAACCTCCGGCGAACATCATGGACAACACCGTGAGGCGCTTTACGTGCATGCCTGCATATGTGGCTGCGTCTGCATTTAAACCGTACGCACGGAACTCAAAACCAGTTGTGGTCTTCTTGAGGAACCACCAATACACCACTACCGCTGCAATGGCAACGATGAATCCAATGTGAGCAACAAGATCTGATCGGCCATCCATAAAACCAAACAGTCGAGGTAATCGACCTTCGGCGCTAACCAGTTTTGAAATTGGATCGGTGCGATCTTCACGTTGGAATAGATCGGTCTTGAGTAGCCACAAAATGAAAAACGCGGCCATGTTGTTGAGCATGATCGTGGTGATTACTTCGTGTGCACCTGTTCGCGCTTTCAGAATTCCTGGAATCGCACCAAACACCGCACCACCGATAGCGCCAGCAAGTATGGCGAGAGGAACTTGAACATATCCCGGCCCATCCAAGGCAAACCCAACCCACAGTGCCGTCATTCCACCTGCGAGCATCTGACCTGTCGCACCAATATTGAATAAGCCAGCCTTAAACGCAATGGCCACCGAGACACCACACAGAATTAACGGCGTCGAACTGTTGATGGTGTTTGAAATTGCACGTAGAGACCCGAACGAACCCACCACTAACGCCCAGTACGCACTGCCCACCGTGGAGACTGCGCCAAGAATGTCACCATCTCTCAAGTTGTCAACATCAGAAAAGATGATGATGAAAGCGCCAACTATGAGCGCCGACAACACCGCGAGCAGTGTGAGTTTCATGGAACTCACCCGATTGAGTCGCTCGCCCAACTTGTTGAACAGGTTCTTCATGCCGAAACCACATTGTCTGGTCGTGATCCAGCCATATACAGACCGACTTCCATGGGCGTCACTTTCTTAGGGTCAAGCTCTGCAACAACTTTGCCGCGATACATCACAAGCAACCGATCAGAAAGCGCCATCACTTCTTCAAGTTCGGTACTCACAATGAGTACCGCTGTTCCCGCATCGCGCTCTTTCACGATTCGTGAGTGAATGTATTCAATACTTCCTACGTCAACGCCTCGCGTTGGTTGGGCTGCGATGGTGAGTCGCAGATCGCG
>CANKVI010000073.1 GCA_947487095.1 Acidimicrobiaceae bacterium
CTTGCGCGACTGCGCCATCCACACAACAGCGCCAACCTGCGCGCATTTATGGATGACAACTAGCCTGTAGGCATGAGTAACGCTCCAGGCACCGCGCGGCGCAAAGCCTCGGACTGGAAAGTGGTCATGGTTACCAAGGATGGTCGGGGAAGCAGTAAACCCGACTTCATCGTCACCGAAGAGCCAATGGAGATACGGGCAGAAGGTCCGGGCCAAGAGCCAGAGCAGATTTCGGTCACCATGCGCACTCCTGGAAACGATTTCGAGCTTGCTGTGGGTTTCTTATTCACGGAAGGAATGGTGCAGCAGTCAGACGATGTGCGCACCGTGAAGTATTGCGAATTGGTTGAGGGCGAAGAGCAGAAGTACAACATCGTGACCGTGGCGCTGTCGCGAGGGTTTGATATGGCGTTGGCCCGACGAGCAATGGTGACGTCATCGAGTTGTGGCATTTGCGGAACCGAATCCATCGATCAACTGTTGCAAGCAACCACGCCAGTAGATCGTGAAAGCGGTCCAGTGATTACAGCTGAAACGTTGATGCGCATTTCCGATTCTGTGCGCAAGTCTCAACCAACGTTTGACCGAACTGGTGGCTTGCATGCAGCCGCGCTATTCGATGCCAACGGAAACATTTCACTTGTTCGTGAAGACATTGGCCGCCACAATGCGGTGGACAAAGTGATTGGCGCAAGCGTCATGGCAAAGACGGTTCCGATCACCAAGCACGGATTGTTTTGCAGCGGCCGCTTGTCGTTTGAGATTATTCAGAAAGCGGTGATGGCACGTATTGCATTTATTGCTGCAGTCGGTGCGCCATCAAGTTTGGCAGTTGAAACTGCAGATGCTTTGGGAATAACACTTGTTGGGTTTTTACGCGATGGCAAAGCCAACGTGTATACCCATGAACACCGAATTCAGATGTAGTTAACTAAACGTTGCTTGCGCACTTGCGGTCTTGCGCAAGACAACTTCATTCAACGTGAATCCAAGTCCTGGTTCATCAGACAGGTGAATCCAACCCTCGCCATCGGCTTCAATAGTCTCGGTCATGATGTAGTCACGGCGCGCTGTCGACCACTCAGGTGGATCGAATGGGAACTCAATGAATGGTGCACCGACAGTGCCGGCAGTGAGGTGTAGGTTGGCCATGACGCCAATTCCGTTACCCCACGTGTGCGGAGTGAAGATCTTTCCTGCATCAGCAACTTCTTTTGCAAACTTGGCCAGACCAGTGATGCCTTGTGTGCACACGGCATCTGGTTGGAACACATCAAAACAACCGCGCTGCAACAACTCGCGGAATTCATATGGCTCACGTGTCAGTTCGCCACCAGCAATGCGAATCTTCACACGTTTGCGCAGTTCAGCCATACCTTCGTAGTCACCGCGGTGCAGTGGCTCTTCCATCCAGTACACGCCGTGGCTTTCGAGAACGAGCGCGACTGCTGTTGCGTGATCGACACTCCATGGCTTTGCCGTGTCCCACGGCATGCGCCAACCCTGATTGCAGTCGACCATGAGTTCAATGCTGTCGCCCATGTCTTCGCGGATTGCCTTAATGATGGCAAGGTCGTCTTCAAGATTTGGGCGTCCAAAGCGAATCTTCAGCGCAGGGAATCCAAGCTCACGAGCTTGACGAGCAACCTTGACCATGTCGGGAAGGCTGCGGTGAACGCCTGAGGATGCATAGGCGCGGATCTTGTTGCTGAATCCGCCAATCATGCTCCACACGGGTTCGTTCTTGATCTTGCCGATCAAGTCCCACAGTGCCAAGTCGAGCGGCCATGGCCTGCCCGCATGAAACTCAATGTTGGACAGCACTGCTGCATGGCGCTCGATGTTCAGTGGGTCTTCGCCAATGAAGTAACGCTGGTAGTCAGAGAAGCCATACATGGAGTCGCCAGACCCAATGCCGCAGTTGCCCGCATCGTCGAATACGCGAACGATGGTGGCAGGGAATTGGGTGCGTGGGCGAGTGTCCCACGAAGCAGGAAACGGGGGATCAAGCGGCAACTGGTGATGCGTGATCTCGATTCGAGTAATCGTGGACATGATGTGCTCCTGAACTAGGCGCGCATGCGTGAGCCGCTTGGATCCAAGACAGGCTCAAGTTGCAACGTTGCGGGGCGAAGCTTGCCAATGATTTCAATTTCGAAACCAGTGGTTCCTTCGGCAGCAAGATCGGTTGGGATGTAACCAAGTGCAAGTGACACTCCGGAGTAGTGGGCGTAACCACCAGAGGTGATCCAACCAACAACATTGCCGTTGTGCCAAACCGGTTCGTCACCGATGACGTCTGCAGGACGCTCAGGGTCTACATCAACCTTGAACATCACGAGCTTGCGCTTTGGTCCACCGTTCTTCATTTCGGTTTCAACTGCTGCACGACCAATGAATTCATGATCGAACTTCATCGCACGTTCCATGCCGGCTTCGAGTGGTGTGTAAATCGGGCGGTACTCGCGGTACCACGTGCCGAAGTTCTTCTCGAGACGCATGGTGATGAGTGCGCGGAATCCGAACAAACGCATGTCGTATTCCTTGCCTGCTTCCATGATGAGGTCGAACAGGTAGCGCTGGTATTCCGGCGCAATCCACATTTCGTAACCCAAGTCGCCGGTGTAGGTCATGCGTGACAACCAAATTGGCGCCATGCCGATGTTCACTTTGCGGAATGCCATGAACGGGAAGTCCTTGGTTGCAAGTGATGTGTCGGTGAGCTTCTGCAACAGGTCGCGTGAACGTGGACCTGCAACAGTGAGACCAACCATCGACAACGACAAGTTCTCGAATCGAATTGCGCTGTCCTTTGGCAGGTGAGCAATGAACCAACGTGGGTGATGTACTTCTGCGGCTTGCGAACCAAACAAGAAGAATTCTTCTTCGCCAATTCGTGACACCGAGAATTCGCCGACGATCTTGCCTTCTGGGTTCAGCATCGCAGTAAGTACGGTGCGACCGATCTTTGGCAATGCGTTGGTGAACAAGCTGGTGAGCCATGCTGCTGATCCTGCGCCACTTACTTTGTATTTCGCAAAGTTTGAAGCTTCCGAGAAGCCAACGCGTTCGCGAACGGCCTTTGATTCTTCGGCAACGTTGTTAAACGCGTTCGAACGGTAGAACGTGACGTCTTCCTTTGGCTCTTTGCCCTTGTCCTGGAACCACAGTGGGTGCTCAAGGCCAAAGCCTGCGCCCATCACTGCGTTGTGTTCGATCAAGCGGTCATAGATAGGGGTGGTGAGCAACGGACGTGCTGCTGGAAGCTCTTCGTTCGGGAAGGTGATGCGGAAACGACGTGAGTAGTTTTCGCGCACCTTGCTGTTGGTGTATGCAAGTGTTGCGAAGTCGCCGTAACGAGCAACGTCCATGCCCCAAATGTCTGCACCCGGATCACCGTGCACCATCCAGTTAGCAAGTGACAATCCAACGCCGCCGCCTTGTGACAAGCCGGCCATAACTGCACATGCCGACCACATTCCTGGCATGCCCTTGATCGGGCCAACAAGAGGGTTGCCATCTGGGCTGAAGGTAAATGGACCGTTGACGAACTTCTTAATTCCTGCGCGACCAACGGCTGGGAAGTGTGCGAATCCGCGCTCAAGTTCTGGAGCAATGCGCTCGAGGTCGTGTGGCAACAACTGGAACACGAAGTCCCAAGGAGTATCTTTTGCAGCCCACGGACGGTTGTCTTGTTCGTAGGTTCCAAGCAAGATGCTCTGGCCTTCTTGGCGGGCATAAATTTCGCCAGCGAAGTCAATCATGTGTGGCAATTCTTTGCCATGGGTTTTGTTGTAGTCGATGACTTCATCCATTGGCTCGGTCATGAGGTAATGGTGTTCCATTGCCAACACTGGCAATTCGAGACCAACCATGCGACCAACTTCGCGCGCCCACAAACCACCGGCGTTCACAACATGCTCGGTGTGGATCTCACCTTTGTCGGTGTACACGGTCCATGTTCCGTCTTGGCGTTGCTTGATGTCGTTGACCATGGTGTTGGTGTACACCTCTGCGCCGCGGTTACGCGCACAAATGGCGTATGCATGCGTAACTCCGTACGGGTCTACTGAACCTTCGTCTTCGTCGTACAACGCGCCAACGAAGTACTTCTCTTCAAGTAGTGGGTTGAGTTCTTTTGCTTCCTTCATGGACAGCATTTCCATCTTCATGCCCAAGTAGCGACCACGGGCCATTGCCATCTTCAACCAGTCAAGGCGCTCAGGGGTGTCGGCAAGTTGCAAACCACCAGGCAAGTGAATGCCGCAGTTCTGACCAGACTCGGCTTCAATTTCCTTGTACAAGTTGACGGTGTACTGCTGCAAGCGTGCAACGTTTGGGTCACCGTTCAAAGTGTGCATACCACCGGCTGCGTGCCAGGTGGAACCTGCGGTGAGTTCTTTGCGCTCCACGAGCACAACATCGGACCAACCTGCTTTGGTGAGGTGATAGAGCACCGATGCTCCAACAACTCCACCGCCTACAACTACTACGCGTGCTGATGATTTCATGATTGATGTCCTTCCGTATTGAACGTAAATCTGTTAACTAAAAATCGGTTGCCACGCCGCCCTCGGCGACGCGACGTTGCTTGAACTCCAACAGTTCTTGCTGAATTGCAGAGTCGAGTTCTGGAGCAACGAACTCCTCAACGTAAGCCTGCGCAAGTTGCTTTGCCTTTTGATCGGCTGTTGGCTTGCCGGCTTCTTCCCACGACTCATAGTTGCGCCAATCGGAAATCAATGGCTTGTAGAACGCATCGCGGAAACGGTCCTGAGTGTGTTGCGTGCCAAAGAAGTGACCGGCTGGGCCAACTTCTTGAATCGCTTCAAACGCCAACGTGCTTTCGTCAACAACGATTGGCTCCAAGTAGTCGGCAACCATTGCGAGCAAGTCGGCATCGAGTACAAACTTCTCGAGTGAAGCGTGTA
>CANKVI010000074.1 GCA_947487095.1 Acidimicrobiaceae bacterium
ACCTGACCACCAACAAACGTTGCGCCAAGAAGCGCAGTTACCGCTACCCACAAGTATGTGTTGCGATCATCGCCCTTATGCGCTGCGGACACTGCAAGCACCATGGTGAGCGAACTCATCAACAACACGAAACTGCTGACCGAGGTAAATGGAATATCAAACACTTGTGACGGACGAGGACCTTCGCCTACGCGACCGCGATACAACATGTACGTCGAAATCAGACCACCGAAGAGTAAGCATTCCGAACCGAGGAACAACCACATGCCCAGCTTGTTGTTCGACAAACCAGTGCTCGTGTGTGCCACGCCATGTGAATCGGCGAGGCTATCTGCTGTCATTACTGCGTGCTCAGCCAACGTGAACCACATCCTTTGTTGTTACAGGTGGATCAAAATCGTCATCAGGTGCAGTGGATGGCTCAATTGCCCATCCGTAGCAACCGAACAAGACAATCACGCCGCCAAAAATTGCGATTGGAATGGAATAAATCACGCCGAACGCGACTACCGGCAAACCTGCGGCAAGAACAATTGGCCAATACGACGGTGATGGCATGTGAATGTGCGCGTCAGCATTGTCTTCCAGATCTTTCAACACTTGCTCTGCGGATTTCACTTTCACCATTTGGCCATTTGCGTCTTCTTCGTACTTGCGGTGGAAGAATTCATCAAGGTGTGAAATCGTAGGAATGCTGTCGAAGTTGTGTTCCTTTGGAGGGTTGGTGGTCATCCACTCCAAGCTGCGAGCATCCCACGGGTCAAGCGGCGCTACTTTGCCATTGCGGGCTGTGATCACAATGTTGATGAGGAACAACAACACACCAGTGGTGAGTACAAGTGCACCAATGGATGCGAACATATTCCAAAATGCCAAGTTGAAGAAACCTTCACCTGCGCGTGCTTCAGTCCACTGGTACATACGACGTGGTTGACCCTGCAATCCAAGAATGTGCATGGGTCCGAACGTCATGTTCATACCAATCACCATCATCCAAAAGTTCCAGGTGCCGAGTTTCTCGTTCAACAATTTGCCGAACACTTTCGGCCACCAGTAGTAAAAGCCAGAGAACAAACCGAAGATCGCGCCACCGAATAGCACATAGTGGAAGTGGGCAACGATGTAGTACGTATCGGTCTGCTGCGTATCGGACGGAGCAACTGAGTGCGTCACACCCGACAGCCCACCAATGGTGAACAGCACGATGAGACCGACAGCGAATTTCATGGCGACCGTGAACTGGAGTTTTCCGCCCCAAATCGTCATTGTCCAGTTAACGATTTTTACACCGGTTGGGACTGCAATCGCCATGGTCGAAATGGAGAACACAGCAACAGAAACTGGTCCGAGTCCAGATGCGAACATGTGGTGAGCCCACACACCCCAACCAACGAATCCAATTGCTGCACCTGAGAACACCACAAACGGGTAACCGAATAGTGGTTTACGTGAAAACACTGGCAGCACTTCAGAAATAACACCGAAACTAGGCAAGATCAAGATGTACACCTCGGGGTGTCCGAAGATCCAGAACAAGTGTTGCCAGAGCAATGGGTCAGCACCTGCTGAAACATCGAAGAATGTTGCGCCGAAGTTTCGTTGGAATGACAACAGGAACAGCGCAACGGTGATGACCGGAACTGCAAACAACAACAGGAACTGCACGACCAATTGCATCCAGGTGAAGATTGGCATGCGCATGAGGCTCATACCAGGCGCACGCATATTGAGCACGGTGGTAATGAGGTTTACTGCACCAGCAAGTGATGCGATACCGGTGATCTGAAGTCCGAGTGCCCAGAAGTCGATTCCGTGACTTGGTGAGAAAATTGGTCCCGAGTTTGGTGCGTACATGAACCAACCGCCATCTGCTGCTCCACCGAGGAACCAAGCCAAGTTGAGGAAGATTCCACCAAACAGAAACGCCCAGAAACTAAATGCGTTAATGCGGGGGAACGCAACGTCACGTGCGCCAATTTGCAACGGAATGAAATAGTTTGCAAGACCTGCCGCCATTGGCATGACGAACAAGAACACCATGGTTGTGGCGTGCATGGTGAACATTTGGTTGTACAAATCTGCGTTCAACACTTTTCCGTTTGGAGCGGCAAGTTGCAAGCGAATGAGAACTGCTTCAAGTCCACCAACGATAAAGAAGAACAACGCGGCGGCCGAATACATAATGCCGAGCTTCTTATGGTCAACAGTGAACAACCACGACTTCCAGCCAGTTGAAGAAACTGGACGCTTCAATGCTCCAAGCGAGGAGCTTGGTGTCGCAACAGAGAAAACCTCCGTGCTCGTTATTGAACGCTCAATGATGGCCATGATTCTCCCTAATTACTTCAGCGTTAACAGATAAGCAACAAGCTTTTCAATATCTGCTTCTGTGAGTCCAAGATTTGGCATTCCGCGATACTTGCCACCGGTGCTGGTGAGCAATGCTGGGTTTGCATACATCGGCTTCATCGCCGGCGCGTTGCGTAACCAGCCACGCAAATCTTTTTGGTTTAAACAATCTTCATTTACGCCACTCAGGTATTTGTCGCCGAACGACTCGGAGTCAGCGGTCCACACATCTTCACGGCACGACTTATTCAGCAAATCAAACGTTGCACCAGCAAACGTGTTGCGACTCATAAGGTGCGACAAGTTTGGCGCAGCACCAGACACCATGTTTTCATCAGGAGCAGCAATAACAGGTGTGCCGTCTGCGCGCTTCATACCGTTTACTTGGTGGCAACGAACGCACTGGTTCATGAACACGGTTTCGCCCTCTTTGGCAAGTGTGTTCTCGGCAGGTGACGTGTACGGCTTCAATTGATTTGCCACCCACTTCGCAAAATCAGCTTTGCTCAGTGCAACAGCTTCCATGCGCATGTTGGCATGCGAGAGACCACAGAACTCGGTGCACTGACCTGCATAAATTCCAGGCTTGTCCGCTTCAATTCGGTTGAGATGCACGCGTCCTGGAACGGCATCACGCTTTCCGTTTAAGGCAGGAATCCAATACGAGTGAATGACGTCGCGACTGGTTTGACGCAATAACACCTTGGTTCCTGCAGGAATGACTAATTGGCCTGAAGTAATAATCGGTTGTGTAATTCCGTATTCATTTTGAACTGGATAGTCGTATTCCCACCACCACTGCTGACCAGTGACGTTAATAATCATTTCCGTATCACTGGTCTTTGCAAGATCGAACACCGTGCGGAATGTGAACACACCGACAACGGTCAAAATGAGCGCAGGAATAATCGTCAGCGTGATTTCCAGTGCAGGGTTACCGTGCGACTGATGTGGAATTGGCTGACCTTTGTCGCGGAATTTAAAGACAGCAACGATCACTGCGACCGTGACGATGACGCCAATAATTCCAGCGACCGCAAAAACTGGCTTTTGTAGATCGTCAATGATCTTTGCGTTCGGCCCCTTTGGCTGCCACGTATCTTGTGGCGCATTTGTTGCACAGCCGGCAAGGAACATGGCGCCCGCAACACCCGAAACCGCTGCAACTACTCGACGACGCATACCCGCAAGCCTATTGACGCCGCTGGTTACGTGTTCAGTTGTGTTTTGGTGTCTCACGGCACAATCACCTCAATACTCTGTCCGGCAAGACCTGGAACAGTCAGCGTGAATGGCTTTCCCGCTTCTGCTGGCTTAGGAATATTGAGAATCAATAACTGCTCCGAACCCTGGGGAATGAGCTGGGTGCAATGCACCACGTCTTCCTTCACGCCATCGGTGAGCATTTTGCTTCCCAAACTTGCGACCAATCGATATTCGCCATCGGTCTTGTTGCGGAACACGATGTTTGTTGGATTGGAGCGTGGAACAGTGATCGTTTCTTGTAGCCCCGCGATTCCTTGCACCGATGCCACAAGTTTTCCATCAATGAGATCGATGTGAGTGTCGACGCTAGATGTTGCTGACACACCTTCTAAAGGCAGCTTGTCAAAGTACTTCGACTTCTCTGCACCACACTCTTGATGCATGTAGTGGCCCTCTTCTTTTGCATGAGCAAGGTCTTCACGAAGCCCCAAGCCTGCACCCGCAATTCCCGCAGCCACAATTCCAACTGCTCCAATTACGCAGATTCCAGTTACCAAACCGCGCTTCAGGCTTGGGCGAACCGAGAACAACACGCCGGCTGCAAGAACAAGCGTTCCCAGAACAATGAATGCGATTGCACCAACGCTCTTATCAATAGCAAGTGTTATTTGAGCAAACGAAATAATGATTACGCCTAGGCCTACCGCCGCAATCACCGGAAACTCAATTGGGTTGAGCAAGCGCTTGCGCATTGCTGCGTTAAATGCCGCATCGCTCGAGGCGCGCTCTGACCAACTCAGTACTGACCACTCAACAAGTGCTGCGAGCAGTAGGACCACACCAAGCAGCGTCACCACAGTGGAAGTGATGGTTCCAACGAGCAACAACGTTGCGCCAACAGCAGCAATCAATGGCCAAATGGAGCTTGTTGGAGAAGCAGTCGATGCAGCAACGCCATCCTCGCCGTTCGATCCATCGCGAGTAAACAGCACCAATCCCGTGAGAAGGCCAGTTGCGCTTACGAGACCCAATAGTGCGGTGCCGCCAATTGCTGATTCACCAATGAGGAACATGTAGACAGCAAATGCAATGGCCCCAAGAAAAGTGATTCCGAAGAAGTATTTGGATCCTGTTGAAAACATTGCGCTACCTATTTCTGCACGTACACGACGAACCACAACGCAATAAACGCTGTGGAGAGGAAGTACCAATACATGGCATGTGCGGTGACCACTGCACGATCAGTAACTCGGCCACCCAACACGCGGAACGCTGCTACGAGCGAGAATGCAATGCCAGTGCAAATGAGCACAAGCATTGTTCCGGT
>CANKVI010000075.1 GCA_947487095.1 Acidimicrobiaceae bacterium
TGAAGGCACTGCAGGGCGAGTTGGAAGACGTTTCAGCAGACATTCGCGACGAAGCCGAATCGATTGAAGAAAACCCGGCACGACTTGATGCCGTTCGTCAACGACGACAACTGTTGGTTGACTTGCGCCGAAAATATGGCGACTCACTTGTTGAAGTAATTACGTTCGGTGAAGAAAGTGCGCTTCGTTTGGCAGAGTTGGAATCATTCGAAGCGCGTGCTGCAACGCTTGACCAGGAACGTGAAGTAGCGGTGCGCAAGCTAGAAGCCGCTCAGTCGGTGGTCGGTAAAGCGCGCCGCGACGGCGCAGGGCCACTAGCCCAACAGGTGCAAAAGCATCTTCGAACTCTTGCCATGGCCCATGCGGTCATCGATGTCTCGGTAGGACAAGACCCAGGCGATGAAGTGGTGTTCTTATTGGCCGCCAACCCTGGATCTCCGGTTATGCCACTGACAAAAGTGGCTTCCGGTGGAGAACTCGCACGCACCATGTTGGCGTTGCGACTTGTGCTGTCATCTGGTCCAAACACGTTGGTATTTGACGAAGTTGATGCTGGAATCGGTGGAGAAGCAGCTGTTGCGGTGGCTCAAGCATTGGCACAACTTGGCAAGCGTCATCAAGTGCTTGTGGTTACCCACTTGCCTCAGGTGGCTGCTGCTGGTCATGCCCACGTTCAAGTTTCAAAGTCGGTGCGCAGTGGCAAGACGTTTGCACAGGCTGCAACGCTGGGCCAGGAAGAACGCATTGCTGAAATCGCCAGAATGCTGTCTGGCGGCGTTGCCGAGGCAACCGCCCTTGAACATGCTCGCGAATTATTGCGAGACAGTCACAAAACAGCCAGTGCTGGTCAGGTCGCGCCAAAGCGTTCTCGGCAGTAGCCGTAAGCAGGTTATGCTTATCTCCCGTCGTGAGGTAAACGGTTCTGCGACAGAACCTAGAGAGCGGACGGAGAGCAAAAATGCCAAAGCACGTGTTCGTGACAGGTGGCGTTGCTAGCTCCCTTGGAAAAGGTTTGACCGCTTCATCACTTGGAAGATTGTTGAAGATGCGTGGTTTGCGCGTCACCATGCAAAAACTAGATCCGTACATCAACGTGGATCCGGGAACAATGAATCCTTTCGAACACGGTGAAGTTTTTGTTACCGATGACGGTGGCGAGACCGATTTGGATCTTGGTCACTACGAACGCTTCATTGATGAAAATCTTTCACGTTCATCAAATGCAACAACCGGCAGTATTTATCAGGCGGTTCTTGCTGCGGAACGCAGAGGTGATTACCTCGGACGCACGGTTCAGGTAATTCCACATGTGACAGACGAGATTCGTCGTCGAATCAAGCGTCTTGCAACCGAAGATGTCGACGTGGTCATTACCGAAATTGGTGGCACCGTTGGAGACATCGAGATCTTGCCGTTTTTGGAAGCAGTACGCCAGTTCCGTAACGAAGTTGGTCGTGACAATGTCTGTTACGTGCACGTCACTTTGGTTCCCTTTATTGGGCCGAGCGGCGAACAAAAGACAAAACCAACGCAACACAGCGTGACCGAGCTCCGTTCGCGCGGAATTCAACCAGACATCATTGTTTGCCGAAGCGATGAACCAATTAGCGATCAGCTGAAGCGCAAGATCTCGAATCAGTGTGACGTGGAACAAAAGAACGTCATCAACGCAGCAGACGCTCGCAACATTTACGAACTGCCGCTCATCTTGCACGATGAAGGTCTTGATACGCAGATTTGCGACGTGTTGCGCATTGATGCTCCTCTCGACCTAACGCCATGGCGTGAAGTTGTTGCTCGAGTTGAAGCAAGTACTGCACCTGTTCGAATTGGTCTGATTGGTAAATATGTTGAGTTGCACGACGCCTATTTATCGGTTGTTGAAAGTTTGAAGCACGCAGGTTTCCATCATGCAGCCAATGTTGAAGTGGTGTGGATTCAGGCAGAAAATGTTGAAGGATTGCTTGCCGAAGAACAATTGGCAACGCTCGATGGCATTGTCATTCCTGGTGGGTTTGGGGCTCGTGGTGTGGAAGGCAAAATCCGCGCCGCTGAATTTGCTCGCGAACACGGAGTTCCGTGCCTCGGTTTGTGCTTAGGAATGCAAGTCATGACCATCGAATTTGCTCGTCACGTTCTTGGGCTCACCGACGCGCATTCGACAGAGTTTGATCCGACAACACAGAATCCGGTTATCGATCTGATGATTGATCAGCGAGACATCACTGAAAAGGGCGGCACCATGCGCCTCGGTGCGTATTACGCACAACTGGAGCCGGGATCAAAGGTTGCAGCCGCCTATGGCGAAACCGTTGTCAGCGAACGCCATCGTCATCGTTATGAATTCAACTCTTCGTACCGTGCCCGATTCGAAGAATCAGGGTTCGTATGCAGTGGCTCATCACCAGACCGCAGGCTTGTGGAATTCATCGAACTTTCTGATCATCCGTTCTGGGTTGGTACACAAGCGCATCCAGAGTTTAAGAGTCGTCCCGATCGACCACATCCGTTGTTCCGTGAGTTGATTAGCGCTTCGTTGCAACATCGAGTGGTGAGATTGCAAAACTCCCCAGCAGTTGCAGAGCCAACTGCAGCTCCATCAATTAGCGCCTAACGAGTTGTCCATGTCGTCGCTGACACACAGCGAGCGTTTTCTTACCTGGATGACCATTGAGCAGGGAAGGTCTCCGCGCACCATTGAGGCGTATCGTCGCGACTTACTTCGCTATGAGACGTTTTTAGCCTCTAGTAGTAACGATGTGCTTTCTGCACAATCACCACATATTGAGCAATTCATCGCAAGTTTGCGCGCAGAAGGCAAGGCTGCAAAAAGCGTTGCCCGCATGTATGCAGCCGTACGAATGATGCATCGATATCTTGTAGAAGAGCGCTTGCGACCCGATAATCCAACCTCTGGTGTTGATGGTGTGAAGGTGCCCAGTGGAATTCCCAAAGCACTGAGCGAAGACGACGTCTCGCGAATATTGGCCGCTGCTACCGGAGTGGATTCGTTTGCACTGCGCGACCGAGCGCTGCTCGAATTCCTGTACGCAACGGGAGCACGTATCTCTGAGGCTTGCGGCTTGTCTCTATCGGACCTCGACATGGAATCTCAATTGGTTCGCCTATTTGGCAAAGGCTCGAAGGAACGAATTGTTCCCTTTGGCAGTCATGCCAAAGCCGCATTGGAGGAATGGCTCGGTGCGGGTGGAAGGACCATGTTGGTTCCTGAACAATGGGCGAAGCGCGATCATGCTGATGCAGTGTTTCTCGGCGCGCGTGGAACGCGGATGAGCCGTCAGGCTGCGTGGGGCATTGTGCGCAAGTACGCACGACTTGCAGAACTGGGCGATGAAATTTCACCGCATGTGCTGCGTCATTCGTGTGCCACTCACATGTTGGTCCACGGTGCAGACTTGCGCATTGTGCAGGAACTGTTGGGTCATGCTTCAGTGAGTACAACCCAGGTGTACACACGCGTCGACAATGAGGTGTTGTTCGGTATGTATAAGCAATCGCATCCTCGTGCACGAATTGGCTTTGGAGGTTCGAAATCATGAGCCACGTGGCTCACCTTGCAAAACGGTTCGTGACTTCGTTTTCACGCAGAGATGTGTCAGACACAGAACTCGACATGGTTCGATCCGCACTTTCAGCAGGTGAATATGAAATGTGGTTTCGGTTCAACAAAGCAGATCGCCGCCACAGCGTTGAAGTTGCTGAAAGATTTGTTGCTTTGCGTCCCGGTGCTTCTCGTAACGAAATTGCGGGAGTGCTGCTGCACGACATCGGAAAGATTGTTAGCAACCTTTCTACGTTGCAGCGCGTTGCTGCCACCGTTGTGGGCCCACGAACTAAGCGTTTTACGCTGTATCACCAGCACGAAGAAATTGGAGGCGACATGCTTCGTCGCGCAGGGTCACACAGCGAAGTGATCGCAATGGTTAATCAAACTTGCAGTGCAGATGTAGCAGACGCGTTTCGTGCTGCCGACAATATTTAGCGCGGATAGAAACCAATCGCGTCATGTGCGCGGGCAAGCGTGGCCTGAGCAACTGTCCCTGCTTTTTCTGCCCCAATACGGAGCAGGCGACCAAGCTCTGCCTTGTCGTTCATGAGTTCGGTGTATCGCGACTGAATTGGCGTGAGCATTGCAGCAACTGCCGCGCCGCAGTCACTCTTCAGCGCTCCGTATTGTGTGTATTGATCTGCCAATTGTTGCGGGGGAGTTCCAGTTACTGCACTCAAAATATCGAGCAAGTTCGCGATTCCAGGTTTTGTCTCCCTGTCATAGCGCACTTCGTTTTCCGAATCGGTAACTGCTCTTTTAAATTTCTTTTCAATTGCTGCTGGTGCATCGAGTAAATACACACATCCAGCATCGGTTTCTGAAGACTTCGACATCTTCGAAGTGGGATCGAGCAAGTCCATTACGCGAGCACCAGCAGGAGGCGTCACTGCCTTAGGCAACACAAACGTGTCACCAAAGCGATGATTAAAACGAACAGCGATATCTCTGGTGATTTCAATGTGCTGACGTTGATCATCGCCAACAGGTACTTCGGCTGCGTCGTACAGCAAGATGTCCGCCGCCTGCAATGCGGGATAGGTGAAGAGTCCGGCTGAAACGAAGTCGGCTTCGCGCTTGGCAGATTTGTCTTTGAACTGAGTCATTCTGCTCAGTTCGCCGAAGCTCACCGTGCACTCCATGATCCACCCCAATTGTGAATGCTCGGGGACATGGGACTGAACAAATACCGTGGCAACCTCTGGGTCTAGCCCGACCGCAAACAGCATGGCGGCAAGCTCGACTGTGTTCTTTCCAAGTACGCCAGGTTTGTCGGTGATGGTGAGGGCGTGCAGGTCAACAATT
>CANKVI010000076.1 GCA_947487095.1 Acidimicrobiaceae bacterium
AATATTGCGACCACTTCATCTCGTGTACGTGTGGAGCACCAAGCCCCCATCATTTCCTGCAACAACTCACGGTGTTCCATACGCCCGGCAAACGTGGTGAAACGCGTATCAGTTTCTAAGCCGAGAATTTTCATTACTCGCGCCGCAACAGTGTCGCTTGATGCCGAAACACCAACCCACTTGCCATCCACGCACTGGTACACACCGCGTGGAACGGTGTAGGGAAGACCAGACCCAAGTCGTGGCTGTAACTCACCTGTCAGTTTGTACAACGAAATAACTGGACCCATCATCTGGAAAATGGTGGTCAATAAGTTCACATCTACAACTTGACCAACACCAGAGTGCAAAGCGACCATTGCAGCAAATGCTGCAGTAATGCCAGTGACTTCATCGGTTAATGCAATCGCTGGCAACAGGGGCGGACCATCTGGTTCGCCACTGACTGCAGCGAGGCCGGCCATTGATTCTGCAATGGAAGCAAACCCAGGACGCTTTGCATACGGACCGTCCTGCCCGAAACCAGAAACGCGAACGATGACGAGTTTCGGGTTGCGAGCAATCAGCGCATCGGGGTGTAGGTCAAGACGCTCGAGTGTTCCTGGTCGGAAGTTTTCAACCAACACGTTTGCATCGTCAAGCAAACGCAAAAACAATTCCCGATCGTCGGTAGCTTTCAGGTCGAGTGCAATGTTGCGTTTGTTGCGGTTAACCAATTTCCACCACAGGCCACTGCCATCGCGTGGGTCGCGCCACGCCATGCCACGCAACGAATCGCCCGTATCTGGTCTCTCAACTTTGATGACATCTGCTCCGAAGTCAGCAAGGTAGCGAGCACAGTTTGGCCCAGCAAGCACCGTAGAAATATCGAGCACTCGAATGTCAGAAAGTGGCCCGCTCATTGGCAGTTGCCGCGAAAGCTAGAAGCCAGGTCGTGTGCGTCGGGTAACAGCAGAGTCATTCCACCAGCGGCCACTAAATCGCCATGCGGTGTGCAGCGGTTCGTGTTCAACAGCCGGACCAGCTTTAGGCCACAACGCTTCAATACCAGCTGCAATTGCTGTTGCTTCTTCGGCGGTGGGGTTTGGCGTGATGCTGTGTTGCATTGCAGACCTACAGCGGCATGTTGCCGTGCTTGCGGCGTGGCAACTCTTCGCGCTTCGACTTCAACATTTCGAGTCCAGCGATGAGCTTGATGCGAGTCTCTGCTGGGTCAATGACGTCGTCAACATAACCACGCTCGGCTGCTGCATATGGGTTCGAATACTTCTCGGTGTATTCGGTAACGAGTTCAGCGCGTCGAGCAACAGGATCTGCTGCTTGTTGCAATTCGCGACGGTACACAATTTCAACTGCGCCTTGTGGACCCATAACTGCAAGTTCTGCGGTTGGCCATGCGTATGCAAGGTCGGCACCAATGGATTTTGAGTTCATCACCACGTATGCACCGCCGTACGCCTTACGTGTGATTACTTGAATGCGTGGCACGGTGCTTTCACAATATGCGTACAGCAACTTGGCGCCGTGGCGAATAATGCCGCCGTATTCCTGGTCTACTCCAGGAAGGAAACCAGGCACGTCTACGAATGTGACGATTGGAATGTTGAATGCATCGCAGGTGCGCACAAAACGCGCGGCCTTTTCGCTGCTCTCAATGTCAAGCACGCCAGCCAACACCATTGGTTGGTTACCAACAACGCCAACTGCTTGGCCGTTCAAACGCGAGAATCCACACACAATGCTCTTTGCCCAATGTGGGAAGTATTCGAAGAACTCATTGTCGTCCATGACTTCGGCGATGACCTTCTTCATGTCGTATGGCTGGTTTGGTGATGCTGGCAAAATAGTGCGCAACGATTCACACATCCGCATTGGGTCGTCTGTTGCATCACTTGCAGGTACTTCAGACAAGTTGTTTTGTGGCAAGAAACTAAGCAAGTAGCGCACGTCTTGCAAGCACGATTGTTCATCGGCGCTCACAAATGTTGCAACACCACTCTTTGAAGCGTGGCTCATTGCGCCACCTAGTTCTTCAAGCGTTACCTCTTCGCCGGTCACGGTTTTCACCACGTCTGGTCCGGTAATAAACATGTGACTGGTTTCTCGCACCATGAAAATAAAGTCGGTCATGGCCGGTGAATACACAGCGCCACCAGCACATGGTCCAAGAATTACGGAAATTTGTGGAATAACTCCCGATGCCTGCACGTTGCGATGGAAGATGCCGCCGTAACTAGCAAGCGAGACCACACCTTCTTGAATTCGTGCACCCGCTCCGTCGTTCAAACCAATAACTGGCGCTCCAACTTTCAGCGCCAAGTCCATCAACTTGTGAATTTTCTCAGCGAACACTTCACCAAGGGCTCCACCAAACACGGTGAAGTCTTGGCTGTACACAAATACTTTGCGACCATCGATGGTTCCCCATCCGGTGATGACGCCGTCGGTGTACGGACGCTCTTCTAAACCAGCAGCATGAGCACGGTGACGAGCAAGCAAGTCGAGTTCGTGAAAACTCTCGGGGTCGAGCAGGGTGGTAATGCGCTCGCGAGCAAGCAGCTTCCCCTTTTCGTGTTGGCGCTCTACCGAGCGTGGCGAACCGGCGTTGTAGGCCTGTTCTTTGCGGGCTTGAAGATCTTGCAGTTTGGCATCCATGGCGTTGCTACTCACGCGCTAGACGCTAGTGCCCAAGCGGGGTTCAGCCGCCGACGGTGGTCTCTGTGGGGACTGTGGTTTCTGGAGTTGCCGACTGCACCACGGTCAGCGTGGTGGCGAGCGGAACCAATTCGCCAGTGGTGGTGGCGCCTGTTACTTCAATTGACCATACGCCTGCCACCTTCAAATTGAACAGCCCGTCGTAAGCAACAATGGCAGCACCACGTCGCTTCAGAGGCACATTGATCTCGATGCCTTCGAACGCCGGGTCTGGTGGAATCAATTTGATGGTGAAGTTGTTGACGCGCTTCGGGTTTAACAGTTCAATGCGCATCGCGTTAGTACCAGTTGTTGCTGGCGAAATTGATAACACAATGTGGAAGCGATCGTTTTGTAGTTCTTCTCGGAACTCATATGCAACACTTGACTTGATGACCGCAGCATTTGCCTGAGGTGGTTTCATCGGGATCATCCACGATGTAAGTGCAAGCACCACCATGCCAATCACGATTTCGGCAGTCAGAACTCGACGCAATCGCCACGCCATTTTCCCCGTCAGGTTTTCAACGCGTGCAAACCGTGTAGCCACAAAACTTTTTAACATCAGCGCGAGAAAAATCATGAGCGCGGTAAACACCATGCCCAAAATTCCGAGTCGACCGTGACCAGAACTGAAAATTGCCAAACCATCAAGCAACAACATCTGAATAAATCCGGTTATTGCGCCAACAATCATGAGTGGACCAGAGATCTTGGTGAATCCAATCACTGCTTGCACAAGGTCGAAATCTCCAGGACCAGTAAGCACCGTGCGAACAAGCAAAATCATTCCACCTAGCCACAACCCAATACTCAGTGCATGTCCAACTCCGAATACGTAGTTCAAGAATGAAACATTTTGACCAACACGAGTGAGACCGTATGTTGCCATCATCAACGTCACAATGGTGAGCGCCGGCACTTGTGTTGTTGGGTCAACAATCTTCTCTGGGTCGAATGCCACCCAGAATGCTGCAGCAATTAACACAAAACGCAAGATCAAAATTGCTCCGCCGCTTCCGCCCGTGTGACTAAACCAACTAAATGGGCTGAGCGCACTAGCGAACCCGTCATTGGAGTGACGGAATGTATTCATGGACACGATCAAATACATGGTGACGACAGAAAACAGCCACGTCAGTTTGAAGAAGCGCAAGCAGATCGGGTATTCAGTACCTTCTGGCCACGCAAGCAACATCAAAATCAGTCCGCCAAACAGCGCAGACACAAAAAAGTATTCGGCAATGCGCAACAAGCCCAACACGATTCCAGTTTTGCGTCCAGCACCGGAGTACGTGGTCACCGTTTCTCCAATTGCTGTCACAGGTTCACCAGGTGCAACAACGGTTGTTTCGGTTGCAACAGCCGTGGTGTCTTGAACGACTGCTAATGCAAACGAAATGGACCCAGCAGAATTCGATGATGCGATGCTCCACTTAATAACGCACTGACCGTTTTCTGGTTGTTGACCCGTTAATGGAATACCAAACACCAAGTTGTCTTGTGTTGCAGGCGGGTATAACGCAACTGCGATATCAGCATTTGGTCCACACAGCAGTTCCACCTTCAATTCGCCTTCAACAACAGTTCTAAAGTTCAACTGCAGAGCCTTTGGTGGCACTTGCTGAGTCGAGCCAGAGGCAGGGTTCGACGAAATGACCTCATTGGTTCCGGCAGCCGCAAACGCTGTGGGTGCAAATGCTCCACCGACAGTGGCGAGAAGGCCGAGGCCACACACCAGGCGGACCGCTTTACGGCGTAGAACAGGCAAGAATTTCGTCATGGTGTCACCTAGACGGTAGCCAAATCTGACCGTGAACCACCTCGTAGGTAGGCTCGCAGGCAATGGCTGTTCAATCGCTCTACCGTCGCTATCGCCCTCGCCGCTTTGATGAATTGAAGGGCCAAGAGCATGTAGTCCGCGCTCTGCGCAATGCGGTCATTAATCATCGCGAAGGCCAGGCATATTTGTTCTCGGGACCTCGAGGCACGGGTAAAACCTCAACCGCCCGCATTCTTGCCAAGGTGCTGAACTGCGAGTCGCCAGAAGAAGGCGAACCATGCGGCATTTGCAATTCATGTGGTTCTATCGACAGCGGTAACTCTTACGACGTTTTAGAACTAGACGCAGCCAGCAATAACGGTGTCGAAAA
>CANKVI010000077.1 GCA_947487095.1 Acidimicrobiaceae bacterium
GACGCAGTTTCTGGAGCACATGATCCAATTCATCCAGATGGCAATGTCATTCGCCATCAACGAATCATCCGCGGCGACCAAAAGGCGACAGGACCAATTGTCGTTGAGGGCGAGTATGTGATTGGCATGCAGGATCAGGCTTTCTTAGGACTAGAGGCTGCGCTAGCGATCCCCGACTCAGACGGACTTGGTGTCCATCTACACGTGGCAACCCAATGGCTCCACGAGGACTTGTCACAGATTTCGGCATGCCTCGACTTACCTGCGGAGAAAGTTCGACTCACACTTGGCGGGGTTGGTGGAGCATTCGGTGCTCGCGAAGACATCAGCTTGCAAGTCCACTGCTGCTTGCTTGCTCTCAAGGCCGGTCGCCCAATCAAGATGCAATACAGTCGCGAAGAAAGTTTCTTCGGACATGTTCACCGCCATCCAGCAACCATTTTCATGCGTCACCATGCAGATGCGAACGGCAAGATTGTCAAGATAGATGCTCGTTTCGTATTTGACGGTGGCGCGTACACCAGCACATCACCAGCCGTACTCATCAATGGGATTACGCACACTCAAGGTCCCTACAAATGCGACAACGCAACAGTGGACGGATACGCAGTGCGAACCAATAACCCTCCATGTGGTGCAATGCGCGGCTTTGGCGTCGTCCAAGCCTGCTTTGCGCACGAATCGCAAATGGACAAGATCGCTGCTGCAGCTGGTAAATCACCCGTTGAAGTTCGCTTGATCAACGCAATGGTTACAGGCGATCCGCTCATCACTGGACAAATCATGGAAAGCGTTTCACCAGTCGCACGCTGCATCACGGAAACGGATTCGATTCCATTGCCCCAACCGCTAGGTGCAACAGTTAACGAACTTGCACTTCCCGGCGGAAGTGGACTCACAGCATCACGATCCAACATTGTTCGTGGAATTGGCTGGGGCGTATCCATGAAAAACCTGATGTACAGCGAGGGTTTTGACGATTACGCCACCGCACGATGCGTTCTTAAAGATGGTGTCGCTTCACTCAAGTTTGCAACCTCAGAAGTTGGCCAAGGATTCGTCACGCTGGCACCACAAATCGCTCGAAGCGTGCTTGGTGTTGACGAAGTGATTATTGAACCTATTGACACTCAGATCGGATCTGCAGGTTCAACTTCGGCGTCACGTCAAACGTGGATGAGTGGCGGAGCTGTTGATGGCGCATGTCGTCTCGTTCGCGAACGTCTGTTCCATCATGTTGGCAAGATGCACGACATCGATTCCCTACGACTTGTCATTGATGGCACCGACGTTGTTGATCAAGTCGGAACATTTCGAATCTCGGTTGCAGATGCTTCTCAAGGAGTTGAAATCAGCGAAACCTTTGAACACCATCATCGCGCCACCGAAGAACTAGACGAGAACGGTCAGGGAAACTGCCATACCGCTTTCGCATTTGTCGCACACAGGGCAGTTGTCGATGTCGACCCAGAACTCGGCTTAGTCAAAGTGGTGCAGATTGCCACCGCTCAGGATGTTGGCAGAGTGTTAAATCCGCTTTCAGCAATAGGACAAATAGAGGGCGGTATTGCACAGGGCCTTGGCCTTGCGGTTATGGAAGAAATCGTTATGAAAGACGGCAAGGTACGAAACCCAAGTTTCACTGACTACTTGCTGCCAACTGCACTTGACGCACCCGATGTCGTTGCCGTGATGATTGAGGAATACGAACCTCAGGCCCCTCTAGGAGCCAAAGGCATCGGTGAGCCACCATGCATTTCGGTGACTCCCGCGATTGTTGCTGCTATCAGAAAGGCAATCGGAAAAGATATCAATCGCATACCCGTGCGCCCACAAGACATCTGCCTTTAGTCTGATTCAACCTTCAACAGCGTCGCAACAACGGCTCCGATTTCGCCTGGGCGAACCGGCTTTGCTGGTTCGCTGAGGTTGAAATTAGGTTCGTCATAGATGACGTCAAACTTCATTCCGCGACACAACGACGTTGTGGTTCGGCGCATCGATTTATCGATCAAAGAGATGACGGTTCCCTTCATTCCTGCACGGCCTGTGCGACCTGAACGGTGAATGTAGTCCTTTGGATCTTCTGGCATGTCAAAGTGAACGACAACAGGAACTGCGTCAATGTGAATGCCTCTAGCTGCAACATCGGTAGCAACCATGACGGTTGCCTTTCCGCGACGGAATTGCTCTAGAGCCTTTTCACGTTGTGCTTGGCTTCGATTGCCGTGAATAACACACGTGTTGATGCCCATAGATTCGAGGTTTCCAGCAAGGCGATCGGACCCGTGCTTTGTCCGGCAAAACACGATTGCACGCTCGTACTGAGTGGCAATCTCGGCAAGAACCTTTGTGCGGTTATCGCGGGACACATTCCAGAACAAGTGGTCGATTTCACCAGCGTTTTCAGCGGAAGCAACAGCATGGCGCTTGGGTGAATTCTGAAATTCACGAATCAACAAGTCGATATCACCATCAAGGGTTGCAGAGAACAACAACGTTTGGCGGTTGGTGGTGACCGATCGCATGATGCGCTTGACGGCAGGCATGAATCCCATGTCGGCCATACGGTCCGCTTCGTCGATAACTGCAACGGCGACTGCTCCTAAATCGAGGTCACGACGCTTGATGAGGTCTTCTAAACGACCAGGTGTTGCAACCACGATGCTGGAAGCACGGGCAGCTTTGACTTGTGGCCCGTATCCAGCGCCACCATAAACAGCTGATACGCGAATTTCGCTTCCGCCGCACAACAACGAGATTTCCTTTGCAACCTGCGCTGCAAGTTCACGTGTTGGCACGAGAACCAAACCTGTTGGACGACCTGGGCGACTCTTTGTCACCTTTGCGGCAATGGCGATACCGAATGCAAGGGTCTTACCCGAACCCGTTGGCGCCTTTCCACAAATATCGTTTCCAGCAAGTGCGTCTGGCAATGTCGCTTCCTGAACTGGGAACGGAGCTTCAATTCCGCGTGCAACCAATCCTGAAATAATGTTCTTGGGCACGCCAAGTTCTAACCATGTTTTCGTCATGAAAATATCCTCGATCTGTATGTGTTGGGGGGTCCTCAGGTATGTTCCTGTGGTTGTGATGGGCTAGCGACCCAACACACGACGCAAATAGTCGTTTGTGAACACACCCTCGGGATCGAGTTGGTTCCGAACTTCAATAAAACGCTGATATTCAGGATACAGGCTAGAAATGTCGCTCGCATCGAGATTATGTATCTTTCCCCAGTGCGGACGTCCTTCGTGCTTAAGCAGAATCGCTTCTACATCAGCGAAATACTCGGCATACTCGGAGCCTTTAAACATATGTACTGCAACATAAGCGCTGCTCCTACCGGTTGACGTGGATAACGGAATGTCATCGCTCCCCGTGCATCGAACTTCAACCGGGAAACTGATGCGATAACCACGATCATCCACCATCTTCATCACTTCGCGTAAGGCAGGGGCGAGTGTTTCCAAAGCGATGGAATACTCCATCTCGTAAAACTTAACCAAGCGCTTGCTACTAAATATTCGGTGACTGATGTTGACATACTCAACACGACCAGACGAAGGAAGAATGGTTGCCAACTTTGGAATCAACTGCGGGAACAGTCGACCAATGCGGCACAACAAGCCGAATGCGTAGTTTTCGAGGAACATCTTGTTGTACCACGTTCGAAATCTTCCTGGTGAGTCAACAGGGTCTGAACTGACATTGTTTGCTTTGGTGAGAGCCCACTTCGTATGTGGAACCCAATAAAACTCAAAAAAACCGTTCTCTTCAATGAGTCGTGAAAAGTTATCCAGTACGTGGTCGATGCGCATCGGTTGCTCAACCGCTCTCAGGTTGAATGCGGGAACGACCCTGAGCGTCACTTCCGTAATGACACCAAGAGCACCGAGCGACACTCGCCCACAATGAAAGATATCTTCGTTTTTCTCTTTGCTACACACCATTGTTTTACCCGCTGCAGTAACCAATCGGAATGCATCGATCTGTGCGGCGAGTCCAGTCCTTTGCAAACCCGTTCCATGCGTTGATGTGGAAACGGCACCAGCAAGCGTTTGATACGTAACGTCGCCGAGATTTGGCATGGACAAACCTTGTGCCTCCAAATGGGCATTGAGATCACTCAGCACGATGCCCGCCTGCACAGTTACCAGACCACGTTCGCTATTCACGTCAATGATTCGATTCATCCTTGACAGATCAATCATCACCTCATCAGGCACTGCGATACCAGTGAAGCTATGTCCGGAACCGACCACCTTCACCCGCTGTTTGTTAATCACAGCACGATTCACTACCGCTATCACTTCAGACTCAGAAGAGGGACTCTCAATTACCGAAGGGCGCGACTTTTGATTACCAGCCCAGTTTTTCCACATCGGCATGCTTACTCCTGTTGGGATCGAACAATATTCAATAGTAAGACAGCAATCAGCGCCAAAACGATGAATGTGCCGAGTAGCGATAGCCACGGAAACCCGATGGAACTTCGAATAAAGCCACTAGAGAATCCTGCTAGACCGCCAAACAGGCTCATGGCTACGTCGGCTGCTCCTTGAACACGAACTCGCTGTTCAATTGGCACCGAATCAATGAGCAAACTTGAAGCGCCAATCAGGCCGAAACTCCATCCAATGCCCAGCAACCAAAGAGATGGAAAGAAAACGGCAGGGTTGCTGCCAGCCATGGCCGACATCACCGTGCTCGCGATCAACACCATGCAGCCAACAAGCAACGTGTTTACTCTGCCTTTAGTGTCGCTGAAT